>NZ_MLQM01000251.1:0-4911 GCF_001854525.1 Mycobacterium talmoniae | reverse complement strand
CCCCTTCCTCACCAAACTCGATTGCACGCTGTCGGGGAAAAATCAGACCCCGCTTGACGGACTACGTAGAGACGAGGAACGGGCAGGCCCCCCAACCCCTTGACTAAAACCAGTTACGTTGGTGTCGACCGGGGACACGCACGCTCGGCGGCAAACGCGGCAACCGCGGCAACCGGGCTAGGCCGGGGAGATGCCGGCGGACAGCACCCGCACCGCGCTGACCAGCCCGTCGATCAGGTTCCCCTCGGCAAACGCCGAGGCGGCGGCGGCCACCCCCAGCGGGGCGGCCGACTCGGCGCCGCGGCCGCGGACCTCCGCGCCGTAGACCACCTCGATCGCGTGCTGGTCGGGCGAGACCGCGAGCAGCACCGCGTTGTTGGGCGTCGGGACGCTGGCCAGGATCTCCCGGGCCCGGGCGGCGGTGTCCTCGCCGAGGTCGCCGATGTACACCGCGAACCGCGCCTTGGCCGCCCGTGTGCCGTAGGTCAGCGCATCGTCGAGGGTGACCAGGTCCTTGGTGGGAAACGGGTACTGCACCGACAGCGCGCCGGGCTCGGTGACCCCGGAAATCCGACCGCTGGTGGTGATCACCGACCCGAGCGGCAGCTCGGCCGGCGCGACCGTCGCGACTTCACCACTTGCCACTTGCGCCACCCCCCACGCTCAACTCCGACGCACCATGACCGTGGTGACCGCCGACGACCTCATCGGTCGCCGCCCACAGGATCGGCGGATGCGTCCACGGCTCGGACATCTTGTAGGTCGCCGGGTGGGCGCCCTTGCCCGACCAGATCAGCACCGCCAGCACGGCGACGATCAACAGCGGGATGCCCACGAAGTACAGGTGGATCTCCGACATGCTCACGACGCAAACCGTATCCCACCGCGAACTAGGCCGCGCCCTCGCCCAGGTACCGCGCCCAGCTCGGGTCGAGTTCCTTGACCGACGACAGCAGCCGCCAATGCTGCCCCGTCGGCGACGTCGGCACCCGGTGCAGCGTCCAGCCCAGTTCGCCCAGCAGCCGGTCGGCCTTGCGGTGATTGCAGGTCGAGCAGCAGGCCACGCAGTTCTCCCAGGAATGGTCGCCGCCGCGGCTGCGCGGCACCACGTGGTCGACGGTGTCGGCCCGGCCCCCGCAGTAGGCGCAGCTGAACCGGTCGCGGTGCATCAGCGCCGACCGGGTCAGCGGCACCCGGGCCCGGTAGGGCACCCGGACGTAGCAGCGCAGCCGGATCACCGACGGCACCGCGACCGCGCGGGTGGCCGAGTGGATGACGCACCCGGACGGGTCCTCGTGCACGACGTCGGCCTTGCCGCAGATCAGCATGATGATCGCCCGCCGCAGCGGCAACGCGGTCAGCGGCTCGTAGGTGGAGTTCAGCAGCAGCACCCGCCGACGGGTCCACACGCTCTCGGCCGCGGGGCGGGTCTCGACGGCATGCAGGCAGGCGCCGGCTGCGGGCCCGGTTAGGCCTGCCGCGGCACCGGAACTGTGGTGGCCGCGGCGGTGTCTGCGCTGCGCCATTGGTCCTCCGCGGACCAGTCCACCATGATTCGGCAGCGACCGCACCCAAATTTGCTGTGCGTTCGCTGGTCGATCCGGTGAACTTCGGGTGGCCCACCGCGCGTGCCGGCCGCCGCCGCCATGGCCCACAATGGAGGAGATGGAGCCGGTACAACAGCAGTCCTTCTATGACGCCATCGGCGGCGCCGACACCTTCCACGCGATCGTGTCGCGGTTCTACCAGCTGGTCGCCGAGGACGAGATCCTGCGCCCGCTGTACCCCGAGGAGGATCTGCACGGCGCCGAGGAGCGGCTGCGGATGTTCCTCGAGCAGTACTGGGGCGGCCCCCGGACCTACTCGGAACGCCGTGGTCATCCCCGGCTGCGGATGCGCCATGTGCCGTTCCGGATCACCCCGATCGAGCGGGACGCCTGGTTGCGCTGCATGGACATCGCGATCGGCGAGATCGACGCGGACACCCTGGGCGACGAGCATCGCCGGGAACTGCTCGACTACCTGCAGAACGCCGCCAACTTCCTGGTCAACACCCCGTTTTGATGGGCCGCGCCGCTAACCGTCCCTGGTGGCGCGACGCCGTGTTCTACCAGGTGTATCCCCGCTCGTTCGCCGACAGCGACGGCGACGGGGTCGGTGACCTGGACGGGGTGACCGCCCGGCTGGACTACCTGAGCGCCCTGGGCGTCGACGCGCTGTGGCTCAACCCGGTCACCGTCTCACCGATGGTCGACCACGGCTACGACGTGGCCGACCCGCGCGACGTCGACCCGCTGTTCGGCGGGCTGGACGCGCTGGACCGCCTCATCGACGGCGCCCACCGGCGCGGCATCAAGGTCACCATGGATCTGGTGCCCAACCACACCAGCTCGGCGCACCCGTGGTTTGTCGCGGCGCTGGCCGACGGTCCCGGCAGCGCCGCGCGGGACTGCTACCTGTTCCGCGACGGCCGCGGCCCCGGCGGGGACCGGCCGCCGAACAACTGGCCGTCGGTGTTCGGCGGCCCGGCCTGGAGCCGGGTCGTCGAACCCGACGGGCGGCCCGGCCAGTGGTATCTGCACCTGTTCGACGCCGAGCAGCCGGACCTGAACTGGGACAACCCGGAGGTGTTCGCCGATTTCGAGAAGACGCTGCGGTTCTGGCTGGACCGCGGCGTCGACGGGTTCCGGCTCGACGTCGCGCACGGCATGGCCAAACCGCCCGAGCTGCCGGATATGCCGGCCACCGACATCGGCCTGCTCGCGCACCGCGACGACGACCCCCGGTTCAACCAGCCCGGGGTGCACGCCATTCACCGCGCCATCCGCGCGGTCGTCGATGACTACCCCGACGCGGTGACCATCGGGGAGATCTGGGTGCGCGACAACGACCGATTCGCGCAGTACCTGCGGCCCGACGAGCTGCATCTCGGGTTCAATTTCCGGCTGGTGCAGGCCCGCTTCGACGCGGCCGAGCTGCGCGACGCCATCGACAACTCGCTGGCCGCCGCCGCGCTCGCCGGCGCCACCCCGACCTGGACGCTGGCCAACCACGACGTCGAGCGGGAGGTCAGCCGCTACGGCGGCGGCGCGACCGGGCTGGCCCGGGCGCGGGCCATGGCGCTGGTGCTGCTGGCGTTGCCGGGGGTGGCGTTCGTCTACAACGGGCAGGAGTTGGGGCTGCCCAATGTGGAGCTGCCCGACGCGGTGCTGCAGGACCCGACGTGGCGCCGCTCCGGGCACACCGAACGCGGCCGCGACGGCTGCCGGGTGCCGCTGCCGTGGCGCGGCGACGCGCCCCCGTTCGGGTTCTCCACCACCGCCGACACCTGGCTGCCGATGCCGCCGCAGTGGGAGAGTTTGACCGTCGACACCCAGCTCGCCGACGCCGACTCGACGCTGTCACTGTTCCGCCGCGCACTGCAATTACGGAGGGGCCGAAACGAATTCGACGGCGATCGGATCGAGTGGCTACCCGCGCCGCCGGGCGTACTGACCTTCCGCCGCCCCGGCGGGTTGGTCTGCGCACTCAACGCCGGCACCGATCCGGTGGTGCTGCCCGGCGGGGCGGTGGTCCTGGCCAGCGGCCCGCTGCCCGACGACGAGTTGCCCCCCAACACCGCCGCCTGGCTGGCCTGAACCATCAGTCGAGGCAAATGCATCCCATATTGGTACCGTATTGGTATGACCACGCAAATCGCTGTCCGGCTACCCGATGAGATCGTCGCCTTTGTCGATCGCGAAGTCAGCGAAAACCGTGCAGCCAGCCGCGCCGCCGTGGTGCTGCGTGCACTCCAACGCGAGCAGCGCCGCCAGATCGCCGCGCGCGATGCCGCCATCCTCGCCGCGACCGAACCCGACCACGACCTCGACGCGCTGGCCGCACACACCGCAAAACAGGCCGCCGACATCGATTGACGCCGATCGATGCGGCCCATTCATCTCGCACATCTCGACAAGACGCGGCCCGTGGTGATCCTGACCCGCGAACTTGTCCGACCGCACCTGGCCCGGGTAACGATTGCGCCCATCACCGGCATGATCCGCGGCCTCTCCACCGAAGTCGCAGTCGGCACTCAGAATGGGCTTCAGCAGACGTCCGTCATCAGCTGTGACAACATCACCACGGTCCCCACCGATGCGATCGGCCGCCACATCGGCTACCTGCTGCCCGATCAGGAACTGCTGCTGTCCCAAGCGATCCGGGCAGCGTTCGACCTCGAACAACCATAGCCACGCACCCTGCTTGCGATCGAGCGCGAAGGACCCCGCCGCTCAGAACTGCACCTGCGGCGGCGCTTGCTGGCCTTCGGGGGCCTGGTAGAACGGCCGTTTGGCCACCCCGGCCGGCCCGGCGAAAAACATCCACGGGATCGTGACGACCCGCTGGTTGAGGGTGGCGGTCGCGTCGTTGTAGTACTGGCGGGCGAACGCCAGCTGGTTCTCGGTGTCGGCGAGCTGGTCTTGCAGTTGCAAAAAGTTGGCCGACGCCTTCAGGTCGGGGTAGTTCTCGGCGACCGCCAGCACGTCGCCGATCGCCCGATCCAGCCGGCCCTGGGCCTGCGCCTTCTCCTCCACGGTGCCGGACTGGGCGGCCTGCGCCACCCCGGTGCGGGCGGCGGTGACGTCTTCGAACACCGACTTTTCGTGCGCGGCATAGCCTTTGACCGAGTTGACCAGGTTGGGCACCAGATCGGCGCGCCGGGTCAGCTGCACGTCGATGCCGCCGAGCGCTTCCTGGGCTTTCACGTCGAGCCGGCGCAGCGAGTTGAACGCGGTGATCCCGAACGCGACCAGCGCGATCAACCCCAGCACGACGATCACCAGCACGATGGTCGCGGTCATATCCCTACCTCATTCCTGTCGATGATGGTCGCGGCTCACCAGGAGCCGCGACCATCATCGACAGGAA
>NZ_MLQM01000250.1:0-5063 GCF_001854525.1 Mycobacterium talmoniae | reverse complement strand
GAGCGGCCCGCGTGAGCGGCCCGCGTGAGCGGCCCGCGTGAGCGGCCCGCGTGAGCGGCCCGCGTGAGCGGCCCGCGTGAGCGGCCCGCGTGAGCGGCCGACGGGTTCAGTCGTCTTCGCCGCGCCGACCGATCGCCCGCCAGCGCCGCGCCGGGACCTCGGTGACGTCGGACAGCGACCGCACCACCGCCTGCATCAACCCCATCATCGCGGCCATCACCGGCAGCATCGGCTGGAACGGCTTGGCCGCCGCGCGCACCGTGCTGATCCGCCGGGCGACGACGAGCCGCTCAATCGCGTGGTACAGCCAGGCGCCCACCCCCAGCGCGTAGATCGCCAGCGCCGCCGCGACCACCGCCAGCCCGTAGGCCGCGCACACCACCGCACCGAGCACCACCGTCGCCGCCAGTACCCCGGCGACCAGCACGCGCAGCTCCAGGCGAGTCACTCGGCGCCGCTCCTTCCCATCGGTTGGCTGTGCAACGCCCCCGGGTCACGATTCCTGGCTGCCCCGCACCGCCTGGGCGGCCGCCCGGATCTGCGGCGTCACCAACATCACCTGCCCCAACACGCCGTTGACGAAACCCGGCGAGTCGTCGGTGGACAGCTCCTTGGCCAGTTGCACCGCCTCATCGACGGCGACCGGTTCCGGCACGTCGTCGGCGTGCAGCAACTCCCACACCGCCACCCGCAGGATGGCCCGATCCACCGCCGGCAGCCGCTCCAACGTCCAGCCCTGCAGGTGCGAGGTGATCAGGTCGTCGATGTGGGCGGCGTGCTCGGTCACCCCGCGGGCCACCGCGGCCGTGTACGGGTGCACCGCGGCCACCTCCGGTTTGGCCGCGGCCAACGCGGTGCGCGCCTCGGCCGCCTCCGCCGGGGTCAACCCGCGGGCCTCGGCCTCAAACAGCAGGTCGACGGCGCGTTTGCGGGCCTGGTGCCGGCCCTTGACCGGCTTGCCGTCAGGCATGGTCAGGCATTCACGCGGCCCAGGTAGCTGCCGTCGCGGGTGTCGACCTTGATCTTGTCGCCGGTGTTGATGAACAGCGGCACGTTGATCTGCGCACCGGTTTCCACGGTGGCCGGTTTGGTGCCGGCGTTGGACCGGTCGCCCTGCAGGCCCGGCTCGGTGTGGGTGATCTCCAGCTCGACGCTGACCGGCAGCTCCAGGTACAGCGGGGCGCCGTTGTGGAACGCGATCTGCACCGGCATGCTCTCCAGCAGGTAGTTCGCCGCGTCGCCGACCAGCGTCTCCGGCAGCGGGTGCTGTTCGTAGTCCTCGCTGTCCATGAACACGAAGTCCGAGCCGTCGCGGTACAGGTAGGTGGTGTCGCGCCGGTCCACGGTGGCGGTCTCCACCTTGACCCCGGCGTTGTAGGTCTTGTCGACCACCTTGCCGGACACCACGTTCTTCAGCTTGGTCCGCACGAACGCCGGACCCTTACCTGGTTTGACGTGCTGGAACTCGACGATCTGCCACAGCTGGCCGTCGATGACCAGGACGAGTCCGTTCTTGAAGTCGGCAGTGGATGCCACGTCGGTATGTCTCCTACAAGATGGTCAGTTCCTTGGGGAACCGAGTCAGCAATTCCGGGTCCTGCCCGGCGGTGTCCGGGGCCACGACCAGCGTGTCCTCAATGCGAACACCGCCGCGCTCGGGCAAATAGACACCGGGCTCCACGGTCACCACGGAGCCAGCAAGCAGTGTACCGGCGGCCTTCGCGTTGATCCCGGGCGCTTCGTGGATTTCTACCCCCCCCCCGTGGCCCAGGCCGTGGCCGAAGCGCTCGCCGTGCCCGGCGTCGGCGATCACCCGCCGTGCCGCGCCGTCCACCTCGGCCAGGTCGGCGCCGGCCGCCAGCGCGTCGCGGCCGGCCCGCTGGGCGGTGGCCACCAGCCGGTAGACGTCGCGTTGCCAGTCGGCTGCCGGGCCCAGGATGAACGTGCGGGTCATGTCGGAGTGGTAGCCGGCCACCAGCGCCCCGAAATCGATCTTGACGAAGTCGCCGGCGGCCAGCACCGCGTCGGTCGGCCGGTGATGCGGGATGGCGGAGTTCGCCCCGGCGGCCACGATCGTCTCGAACGACGCCCCGTCGGCGCCGTGGTCGAGCATCAGGGCCTCCAGTTCGCGGCCCACCTCGCGTTCGGTGCGGCCCGGCCGCAGCCCGCCCCGGTCCAGCAGGTCGGTCAACGCGGCGTCGGCGGCCTCGCAGGCCAGCCGTAGCAGCGCCAACTCGCCGGCGTCCTTGACCTCGCGCAGCGCTTCCACCGTGCCGGCCGCGCGCACCAGCTCGGTGGTCGCCGGGTCCACCTCGGCGGTCAGCGCCTCGAACCCGTCCACGGTGAGCACGTGGCTCTCAAAGCCCAGCCGCCCCACCCCGGCCGCGTCGGCCCGCGCCACCAGGTGCCGTCCGCAGGCCCGCTCGATGGCCACCTCGAGATCGGGGGCCTGCTGCGCGGCCTGGGTGCGGTACCGGCCGTCGGTGGCCAGCACCGGCGGCCGGTCGTCGGCGAACACCAGCAGCGCGGCGTTGGAGCCGGTGAACCCGGACAGGTAGCGCACGTTGGTCAGGTCGCTGACCAGCATCGCGTCCAGTTCGGCGGCCTGCAGGCGGGCGCGCAGGTTGTCGCGGCGCTGGGAATGTGTCACGCCCGTCGACGGTACTCGCTACGCTGTGGCCCCATGAGGAACTGGTTGTTGCGCGGATTGGTGTTGGCGGCCGCGATGCTCGTGGTCCGGGTGGTTCAGGGTGCGCTGATCAACACCTTCCCGACGTGGGCGGGGTTGATCAGCGTGGCGCTGGTGCTGATCTTCGCGGTCGGCGCGGTGGTCTGGGGGCTGCGCGACGGCCGCGCCGACGCCATGGCCAACCCGGACCCGGATCGCCGCGCCGACCTGGCGATGGTGTGGCTGGTCGCCGGTCTGGTGGCCGGGGCGCTGAGCGGTGTGGTGGCGTGGCTGCTCGGGCTGTTCGACAAGGCGCTGTACACCGGCGGGATCCTCAACGAGCTCACCACCTTCGCGGCGTTCACCGCCCTGCTGGTGTTCTTGGCGGCGCTGGCCGGGGTTGCGGTCGGCCGGTGGCGCGTCGACCGGCAGCTGGCGAAGGCGCCGGTGCGCCACCACGGCCTGGCCGCCGCCGGCGAGGACCGGGCCGACACCGACGTGTTCGCCGCGGTCAGCGTGGGCGGCGCGGAGGCCGGCGACGACGCGACGGCGGCCGCGAGCGCGGTGACGGCCGGGGGCACCCTGTATTACCCCGACGCCGGCCCGACCGAGGAGTTCCCCACCGAGGCCGCCGGCGGCATCGCGCCCGACGAGGAGACCACCGGCGTCATCCCGCCCGAGGACCGGCCGAAGCCCTAACCGGTTTCGGCCAGGTAGCGCAGCGCCAACAGGTAGCCCTGCACCCCCAGCCCGACGATCACGCCGGTGGCGACCGGGCTCAGGTAGGAGTGCCGCCGAAACTCCTCGCGGGCATGCACATTGGAGATGTGCACCTCGATGAGCGGGGCACGCAGTTCGGCGCACGCATCGCGCAGCGCCACCGAAGTGTGGGTCAGGCCACCGGCATTGAGGATCACCGGGTCACCCGCATCGGCGGCGGCGTGGATCCACTCCAGCAGCTGGGCTTCGCTGTCGCTTTGCCGCACCACCACTTTCACACCGAGGTCGGCGGCCTCGACCTCGAGGAGCGCCACCAGGTCGTCGTGGGTGGTGTTGCCGTACACCTCGGGTTCGCGGCGGCCCAACCGACCCAGGTTCGGGCCGTTGAGGACATTGATGGTCATCGGGTGCCCACCTCCGCGTAGGCCGCCGCCAGCAGCGACGGGTCCGGGGCTTCGAGCCGGCCGGGTTTGGCCAGCGCGTCCAGCACGACGAACCGCAACACACCGGCCCGGGTCTTCTTGTCGCCGGCCATGTATTCCAGCAGCTGGGGCAGCGCGTCGGCGTCGTAGCTGACCGGCAAACCCAGCGACGTCAGGATGGTCCGGTGCCGGTCGGCGGTGGCGTCATCAAGCCGGCCGGCCAGCCGGCCCAGCTCGGCAGCAAACACCAACCCCACCGACACGGCCGCGCCGTGCCGCCACTGGTAACGTTCCCGGCGCTCGATCGCGTGCGCCAATGTGTGCCCGTAGTTGAGGATTTCGCGCAGCTGCGACTCTTTTTCGTCGGCGGCCACGACCTCGGCCTTGACGGTGATCGCCCGGCGGATCAGCTCCGGCAGCACCGCGCCGGCGGGGTCCAGCGCGGCGGCCGGGTCGGCTTCGATGAGGTCCAGGATCACCGGGTCGGCGATGAAACCGGCCTTGACGATTTCGGCCATGCCGGCCACGATCTCGTTGCGCGGCAACGTTTCCAGGGTCGCCAAGTCGACCAGCACCGCGGCCGGCTGGTGGAAGGCGCCCACCAGGTTCTTGCCGGCGTCGGTGTTGATGCCGGTCTTGCCGCCGACGGCCGCGTCGACCATGCCCAGCAGGGTGGTCGGCACGTGCACGATCGACACCCCACGCAGCCAGGTCGCGGCGGCGAAACCGGCCACATCGGTGGCCGCGCCGCCGCCCAGGCTGACCAACGCGTCTTTGCGGTCGATCCCGATGCGGCCCAACACTTCCCAGATGAACCCGACGACCGGCAGATCCTTGCCGGCTTCGGCGTCGGGGATTTCGATGCGGTGCGCGTCGATGCCCTTATCGGCCAGGTAACTGCGGACCGCTTCGGCGGTTTCGGTCAGCGTCGGCTGATGCAGGATCGCGACCCGATGCCGCCCGGCCAGCACCTCCCCCAGCTCACCGAGCAACCCGGTGCCGATCAGCACCGGGTAGGGCGGGTCGACGGCCACCTGCACGGTGACCGGCGCGGTGTCGGGGGTCATTTGCGGATCCCGGCCCGCCGGGCGGCCAGCGCGGCGGGCGTGGCCGGGGTGGGCGGCGACGACGGCTCGGCCGCGGCCTCCAGTTGCACCGGCGGGGTCTGGCGGGCCGGGGATCGGCGCCACCGCGCCGAGCTGGGCCGCCGCCGGACCGGTGCCGTCGGGTTCTCCAGCCGCGCCACGATGTAG
>NZ_MLQM01000249.1:0-5258 GCF_001854525.1 Mycobacterium talmoniae | reverse complement strand
GCCCCAGCTCGGCTGGGGAGCCCGCGCCCATCGGCCCGATGAGCTCACCCGGCGGTGGCGGATCTGGCGCAGGAGCCGGCGCCGGTGCCGGCCCGATGAGCGCACCCACTGCCGCGGCGGCACTACCTACCAACGCTCCCGCCTCCACGGCGGGGCCGCCGCCGGGCCCGTCCACCGGGGTTGCCGCCGGGATGCCGATGGGCATGATGCCCCACGGCTCGGGCAACTCGAGCCCGAAAGACCGTGACGCAGGCTTAGCCCCCGACGAGCCGATTTACGTCGAAGACCGCCCGCACAGCGCCGCATACATCGACGGCGCCATCGGACCGCCCCCGCCGCCAGAAATCACCGACCAGCAGGAAGCGCCATGACCACGCCCCAATTCCCGATCCATCCGCTGGTACTCCAAAGCCTCGACCTGGCCGACGCCTACGTCGCCCAGCTCGACCGCTACCTGGACATCCGCGCCAAAACCACGACCACTGCTACCGATGCCACCAAAACCGTTGCGGTAACCCTCAACGACCACGGCTGGTTCGTCGATCTGTGGATCAAACCCGGCACCGCGCGGCTAGGTGCAGCCACCCTGGCTGAGCGCCTCAACGAGGCACTGGCCACCGCCAACCGCGCCGCCGCCGAAACCACGACGTCAATCGATGGCGATTGCCAACAGGTCATGGAGGCGCTCAAAGCCCAAGCCGCCGCCCTCGACGAACAACTCGCCCTCGGCCCACAGGCCACCTACTACACACCACCGCCGGCCCAAACAGCATCCGCCACCGACGACGACCTATGGTGAACACGCACCTGGACCGGTTTCTGACCGCCGGAGCCCCCGACCCGCTGGCCCAGCTCGCCGACGGCCGCTACGCCCGGGTCTCAGCCACCGGAGAAATCACCGTGGTCGGCAGCCAACCCGCCTGGCGCCTGGTCGCCGACGCCCGCTGGCAGCCTCGCCGCGTCTACCCAACCCCATGGGCGGTCGCCGCCATCACCCCCACCGACGACCTCGTGGTCCTCAACCTCGCCGCCGTCGACATCGCCCACCTGCCCGCCGGCGTCGTCCGGTCTCTACAACTGCAAGCCCACCAGTTCTGCTCAACCACCAAGTGGTCACGAACCGCCCGCACGCCCGCGGCCATGGGCCACGACGGTCAACTCCTCATCGGAACCCACAAAATACCAGTCAAACAACCATTATCGACACCAGAAGAAATCTTCGGAATCGAGTGCGGAAAAACATTCCACGACCTATCCCCGAAACGTCGCCGCATCGCTCAACTACTCGACACATCAGGCGGCCTGACCCTCGAAGAACTCACCGAACACTTCACCACCAACCCCAGCCGCCGCCGAGCCGTGAAAAACTCGCTCCACACCGAATTATCCCGAATGAGAAGCCACCCCAACATCACCATCAGCCATCACAACGACGGGCGGTACACGATCAGCCGAATAACCACCGAAAAACCCACTCCTGACCATGTTTCCCACTGCTAGGCTCAACCACATGCAACCCGGCCACGACCTGCCGCCGCAACACCCGAGCGTCACCGTCAGCGACCCCGCACGCACCATCACCGCCACCACCGTCAACGGCTACACCACCAACATCAAACTCACCCCCGCAGCACTGAATGGCACCGAAGCCGACCTTGCGGCCAAAATCCTGGCCGTCGCCCAGTTCTCCCGCGACCGCGACCGCGCCGACCGCGCCGACCGCCTCGTCGCCGAATCCGTCGCCGCCGGAGACAACGAACACGCCTGCCGCACCTACCTGCACAAAGAACACAATCTGCCCACCCACGCCGACGTCGACGCCGCCTACACCGCCCACTACCAGCAACCCAACCCCTAAACCCGCCCCATGGCCGCCGTCAAAGACGACCGCTCCCAGGTGGTGTCCAAACAACACCCGCCGTCCAAGCGACTTACCACCAAAATCCAATTCTCCGGCGCCATCTTCATCCGCCGCCGCCTCGAACACGCCATCGTGCGCCGCAACACCCAAATGTGGGACGACCCGATGCGTTTCTACAGCCGCGCATCCACGGCCGGCCTGGCCATCACCGCCCTCATCGCCGGCGTGTGCCTGCTGATGGCTTTCCTTAAACCACAAGGCAATCCCGGAAACGCCGAACTTCTCGCCGACGCCACCAACGGCCAACTGTTCGTGCTCGACCAAAACGTGCTGCGCCCCGTCCTCAACCTCACCTCCGCGCGGCTGATCATCGGCCGAGACCACAACCCGCGTCGGGTCAAATCCAGCGAGCTCGCCCGCCACCGCCGCGGCCAGCTCGCCGGCATACCCGGCGCACCCTGGGACACCCCCACCGCGGCGGCTGGCGACGGCAGCTACTGGAGTGTGTGCGACACCGTCAGCCACCCCGCCAGCACCCGCCCCACCGTCGAGGTCTCCGTGCTCGCCGAGCAACCCACCTACGGCCCGGACACCACCACCGCCCTAGCCGTAGGACAGACCATCCTGGCCACCTACCACAGCCAGAACATGCTCATCGACCACACCGGCCGCCACGCCATCGACTTGACCAACACCGCCATCACCACCGCCATCAACCTGCCGCCCAACCACGCGACCACGCCCCTGTCAGCGGCCCTCTACAACGCACTGCCGGCCGCCGACCCCATCGCCTTACCCGAGATCCCCGACGCCGGCCAACCCAACACCATCGGCCTGGACCCCACCATCACCGTGGGCACCGTCATCGCCAACAGCACCAACCCCGACAAACAGCACTACGTCGTCCTGGCGGACGGGATCGCCCCGATCAACCAGGCCACCGCCGCGGCACTGCGCAACACCAACACCTACGGCCACCTCGACCCACCCACAGCACCGGCCGACAAAATCACCGCCGCCCCACCACGCACCTACCCCTCCCCGCTGCAACCCGTCACCGTCATCGACCGCGCCACCAACCCGGTTCTGTGCTGGGACTGGTCCAAAACCGGCGCCGAAACCACCTCACCCCAAATCACCATCGCCGCAGGGAAACAAATCCCCCTGTCGGAGCGACAACGCGTCGCCCACGTCAAACAGATCACCACCGACCTGACGGTCTACCAAGCCGGCGGCGGCAAAACCGGCACCGAACCCACCGGCCGGTACGTACACGTCATCAACCCAACCGGAAACCCAGAAAACCAGTTCTACATTGACTCAGGCGGCGTGCGTTACGGACTACCCGACATCAAAGACGCCGAACACCTCGGCCTGCACAACCCCCAACTCGCGCCCTGGCCCGCCATCCGACTCCTGGCCGCCGGCCCCGACCTCACCCAGGCCAACGCCCTGCTCGAACACGACACCCTGCCCACCGACCCCACACCGAGAGCCATCCCCACCAATTGACGTCCTCCCCTGGAATCCAGGGGATTTCAACCCCATCCCCACTACCTATGCGGCAGGAGAACAGAGTTGAGGTTCACGGTTCGCAGACCGGCTAGCGCCGAGGTCTCCCCGTGCTGTCACCGCCCGTCCGGCGGCAATGTTGCGTGCAGCGTTCACGTCGGCGTTGCACGGCCCCGAGTTGCAGGTCTCGCACTCGAAAACCGCTTGGCTCTTGCGGTTGCCGGACGCGATGTGGCCGCATGCGGAACATCGTTGCGACGTGTACGCGGCCGGGACCTGCTCGACCCGGCCAGAGGCTTTGTGTTGAAGACGCGCAGCGAGCAGGCCCCAACAGCTGCGGCTGATAGCCCGGTTGAGGCCGCGTTTTTGCGCGACACCGACACCGGGATCTTCCACGGTCCCGCGTGCCGACCGAGTCATCGCACGAACATCAAGCGCTTCGATGCGGATCGTGTCGAACCGCCGCGCGATATCCGTAGTGGCCTTTTCGACCCAGTCCTTACGTCGGTCGGTCTCACGCGCTTTGAGCTTCGCGATCGCGCGTTTCGTGCGGGCACGCCGGTTGGAGCCAGGCTTCGCGCGGCCCAGACGCTGCTGCAGCACCGTCAACCGATTTGCCTCACCGCGGCTCAGGCCAGGGGCGTGCAGCATCTCACCGGTCGACAGCGCCGCCGACACCGCAACACCACGGTCGACACCAACCACGCTGCCCTCACCCGGACCCGCGATGGGATCCGGAATGTGGGCGAACGCGATATGCCAGCGGCCGGCCCGATCGCAGGTAACCCGGTAGGACTTCGTCCCCGCCGGGATGGGCCGCGACAGCCGGAAACGTACCCAGCCAACCTTGGGCACCCACACGCGACCGAACCGACGGTTCAGACGCTCAACGTGATGCGATTTCAGCCCGACCTGCCGAAAACCCTCATGTACCCCGGCTTTGCGCCACGTTGGGCGGCGATGAGTGCCGGCGAAGAAGGCCCGTATCGCCTGGGCGAAGTCCCGCAGCGCCTGCTGCTGGACGGTTTGCGAGCCGGCCGCCAGCCAGCTGTACTCGGCGCGGGCCGCGGTCAGCTGAGCGCATTGCTCGTTATAACCGGGTGCGCGGCGTCCCGGCTGCCAGTGCTGTTGCTGCTCAACAGCCAGATTCCACACATACCGGGCGTGGCGGCAATGCTCGGCCAAGGCCGCCGCCTGCTCGGCAGTAGGAAGAAGCCGGTACCGCGACACACCGCCAAGCTAACCGCACCCCCCGACAAGCGACCGAAAGGAGAAGCGGCGTTTCCTCCCCCGGCAAAAGCCAAGGGCTTCCACGCCGCAAAAATCCTCCGATGAGCACCCGCAGATTCACGCCCACCTACAAATCCGGGCCCACGGCTGTCACCGGTGAAGTCGAGCTCAAAGCCCCTGAAGAAATCGGCATCGAGGTCGAACAAAAAGGCTGGCAAAAGCTGGTGTTCCCGATGATGGCGGTATTCATGCTGTTCATGGTCGGCATCACCGTGTACATGGGCGTGCGCAACTTCTCCGTGCAGTACATCATGATGCCGATGGTCATGATCATGATGGGCGTCTCCACCATGACGGCCTACGCCAGCGCCTCCGGCAAATCCGTGCCCGAACTCAACGCCGAACGCGCCGAATACCTGCGCTACCTCACCAAGGTCCGCGAACGCGTCGCCACCTCCGCCCAACAACAAGTCATCTACTACGGCTACCACGGCCCCCACCCCACAGACCTGACCGGACTTATCGGCAAAACCCGCCAATGGTCACGTCAAGCACCCACCGACGACAAACCCTCCGACTTCTACATCGCCGCCCGGGTCGGCGTCGGGGCCGTGCCCGCCGAAGACAAACTCACCACCAAGGCACCCGACCCCAC
>NZ_MLQM01000248.1:0-5267 GCF_001854525.1 Mycobacterium talmoniae | reverse complement strand
ATCTGCGCCAACGCCACCTGCGCCTTGCCTTCGCTGCTGGTGGCGTGCTGGGCGAAAATGTCGAGGATCAGCGCGGTGCGGTCAATCACCTTGACCCGCACCGCCTTTTCCAGCGCGGTCAGCTGCGCCGGGGACAATTCGCCGTCGCAGATGACGGTGTCGGCGCCGGTCGCTAACACCACCTCGCGCAGCTCGATCGCCTTGCCGGAGCCGATGTAGGTCGACGGGTCCGGCTTGTCGCGGCGCTGGATCAGGCCCTCGAGCACCTGCGAGCCGGCGGTTTCGGCCAGCGCGGCCAGCTCCACCATGCTGGCTTGGGCGTCGGCGGCGCTGCCCTCGGTCCACACCCCGACCAGCACCACCCGCTCCAGGCGCAGCTGGCGGTATTCCACCTCGGAGATGTCGGCGAGTTCGGTGGACAGGCCCGCGACCCGGCGCAACGCCGAGCGGTCGTCGAGGGCCAGTTCACCGGTGCTGGGGATGTCGGGATAGCTCATGGTCGATACCCGATGGTGCCCGCACCGGCGCGATTGTGCACCCGAATTAAAGCGCGCACCACCACTCCTCCGCGATGTCGCCGTGGGCCACCAGCACCGATGGCCCGCGCAGGTAGCTGGTGGCGTCGGTGATGGTGACACTCACCTCACCGCCCGGGACACGCACCGCCAGGGTGCCGGTGGTCGCGCCGGCCCAGGCCAGCGCGGCGACGGTGGCGGCCACGGTTCCGGTGCCGCACGACCGGGTTTCGCCGACCCCCCGCTCGTGGACCCGCATCGTCACCGCCCCGTCGTGCGGTGCGGTCAGCACCTCCACGTTCACCCCGTCGGGGAACTGCGCGGCGTCGAAACGGACCGGCGCGCCCACATCCAGGGCGGCCAGTTCGTCGACGGTCAGGTCGGAGTCCACGCAGGCCAGGTGCGGATTGCCGACGTCGATCGCCAGCCCGGCGAACGGCCGGCCGCCGACGATGGCGTCCCCCACCCCCAGCTCGTTGGTCTTGCCCATCTCGACGGTCACCTGGGCGCGGGTCGCGTCGACGGCGTGCATCACCACCGGGCGCGGCCCGGCCAGCGACCCGACCAGGAATTCGTCGCGGTCCTCCAGCCCGGCGGCGCGCAGGTAGTGGGCGAACACCCGCACCCCGTTGCCGCACATCTCGGCGATCGAGCCGTCG
Organism: Mycobacterium talmoniae; assembly: GCF_001854525.1. Classification (NCBI taxonomy): domain Bacteria; kingdom Bacillati; phylum Actinomycetota; class Actinomycetes; order Mycobacteriales; family Mycobacteriaceae; genus Mycobacterium; species Mycobacterium talmoniae. The sequence continues at coordinate 4,093 of NZ_MLQM01000248.1, read as the reverse complement.
GCGTTGCGGTAGTCCATGTACCAGTCGCCGGCGGCGACGCCGTCGGGCAGGCGGTCCAGCACCCCGGCGGCCAGCGCCGCGCCCGCGGTGGTGACCCGCAGCAGCCCGTCGGCGCCCAATCCGCGGCGCCGGTCGCACAGCGCGGCCACCGCCGCGGGGGTCAGCTGCCGTTGGGCGTCGAGGTCGGGCAACAGCACGAAATCGTTTTGGGTGCCGTGCCCCTTGGCGAACCTCACCTGCTCAGGATACGTGTCGCCACGCGGCCAGCACCGCCTCGACCAAGCCCGCCGCGGTGGCGTCCAGCCAGTGGATGCGGTGGTCGCGGCGAAACCAGGACCGCTGCCGCCGCACGTAGCGGCGGGTGCCGATAAACGTCGGTTCCCGCGCGGCGGCGCCGTCGCCGCCCGCGTCCAGGTCGGCGATCACCTGCGCATAGCCGAGCGCCCGGGCGGCGGTGACGCCGTCGCGCAGCCCGCGGCCCAGCAGGGTGCGCACCTCGTCGACCAGGCCGTGCGCGAACATCGTGTCGGTGCGGGCGGCCAGCCGCTCGTCGAGAAGCGCGGTGTCGCAATCCAATCCGATGATCACGGTGTCCCAGCGGGGGGCGCCGATCACCGGGGCCGACGCGGCGAACGGCTGGCCGGTCAGCTCCACCACCTCCAGCGCCCGCACGATGCGTCGCCCGTCGGTGGGCAAGATCGCCGCGGCCGCCGCCGGATCGACGCCGGCCAGCTCGGTGTGCAGCGCGGCGACCCCCACCTCGGCGAGCCGCCGCTCGTAGCGGGCCCGCACCGCCGGGTCGGTCGCCGGAAACGACCAATCGTCCAGCAGCGCTTGCAGGTAGAGCATCGAGCCGCCCACCACCACCGGCACCGCGCCGCGCGCGGCGATCGCCTCGACGTCGGCGGCGGCGGCTGACTGGTAGCGGGCGACGGTCGCGGTTTGGGTGACGTCGAGGACGTCGAGCTGGTGGTGGGCGATGCCGCGGCGCTGGGCGACCGGAAGTTTCGCGGTGCCGATGTCCATCCCGCGGTAGAGCTGCATGGCGTCGGCATTCACGATCTCGCCGCCCAACCGCTCGGCGACGTCGAGCGCCAACGCGGACTTGCCGGTGCCGGTGGGCCCGACGATCGCGATGGGTCTCACGGCTGCCAGACGCCGGCGAAGTAGCCGACCCCGTAGGGGGCGCCGCAGTACAGCTCCTTGGCCGAGCGCGGCCCGGGCTCGGCCAGCCCGGCCAGCGCCGCGTAGCCGACCCGGCCGGCGACCTGGGCGGGCAGGTCGGTCAGGGCGGCGGTGGCGCCACCGGCGAGGGCGTCGTCGAGCCGGTGTTGCAGCTCGCCGTCGCCGGGGCGGTAGCCGCCGGGGGCGGCCGCGGTCAAGGTGGTGGCGCCGTCGGCGAGCACCAGCACCCCGATCGGGTCGGCGGTCGCATCGAGCTCGGCGCGCAGCCGCCGGCCGTGGCCCCGGGCGGCGGCCACGTCGTCGCCGTAGACGCGGACCTGCACGGCGGCGTCGGGGTGGGTCTGCCCCCGCACCCAGCCGGCGACCAGCGCGCACAGCGGCACGGGGACCGGGTCGCCGGCGGCCCGCGGGGAAAGCCGCACCCGCACGTCGGCCCCGAACCCGGCGAACGTGCCGACCAGGTCGGGGCCGACCACGGCGTCGGTGGCGCCGGCGCCGAGCGCAACCCAGCGCGGCGGCAGCGCGGCGGCGGCGGCGAGCACGGCGTCGCGCAGATCGGTCAGCTCGGCCGCGGCGGCACCGACCAGTTCGGGCACCAGCACCGGTGCCGACGGGATGATCGCGATGGCGCCTAACACGCCACCAAATTATCGGTTCGCCGGCTAGGCCGCGGACAGGACCTTGTCGCTGCCCTCGGCGTTGGCCGCCAGGGTGGCCGCTTCGCCGCGGGCCAGCGCCGCGGTGGCTACGACGATGAGCACCACCCCGCCCGCCACCGCCAGGTTCTCCACGCCGCCGGCGTCGATCGTCTCGCCGAGCAGCAGCACCCCCAGCGCCGCGGCGACCATCGGTTTGGCCACCGTCATGGTCGGCATCGAGGCGGTCAGCGCGCCGGCGCGAAACGCCGACTGCTGAAAGATCATCCCGGCCAGCGTCGCCAGCAGCCAGGGAATCAGCTGCGGCGAGGTCAGCACCGCGCCGAACCCGCCGTGCTGCAGCGTGTTGACCAGGACCTTGGTCAGCACCGCGAACGCCGCCAACGAGGTGCCGGCCACCACCGCCAGCAGCACCGCCGCGGCCGGCCGGCCGGCGAACGCCCGGGCGGCCAGCACACAGCCGACCAGCACCGAACCCAGCACCACCGCCACCGCGATCCAGGTGCCGGTGGGGGCGGGCTGCGCCCCGGAGGTCGGGTCACCGACCACCACGACCAGCGCCAGCGCCGCGGCGAGCAGCGCCGCCCAGGTCCATTCCCAGCGGGTCACCCGGTGCCGGGTCAGCCGGGCGTAGATCGGTAAGGCGAACAGCAGCGCGGTCACCTGCAGCCCGGTCACCAGCATCACCGACCCGGCCGCCAACGCGGCGGCCTGCAGCGCGTAATTGGCGACGGCCGCCCCGCCGCCGCCCCACCAGCGCGGATCGCGCAGCGACATCCGGAACAGCTCGAGGTGGCCGACCTCGTCGTCGGTGATCTCCTGCGCGGAGCGCTGCCGGATCACATCGCCGACCGCGGACGCCAGGGCCGCGCACAGCGCCAAAAGCGCCGCGATGATGTTCGCGGGCTGCATAGACGGCCTCCTCAACCCCCGTCCGGCCCGGCCAGCGGTACACCCCCTGTGACCGGGCACGCCAGTGTGGCTGGACAACGTCAAGGTGTGGCGCAGGGCGCGCCGAACTCTGCAAGTTACTGGTGGGAACGATACCTGTCAGCGGCCCGATGACCGGTCAGCGACGGCGGCCATGTCGTCAGGGCGGTCGAGCTGCGCGTCGGCGGCCTCGTCGCGGGCCAGCGCCGCGGTCGCCACGATCATCACGACGACCGCCGCCACCAGGGTCACCCAGCCCACCTTGCCGGGCCGCAGCACCTCACCGAGCAGCGCGACACCAAGCCCCGAGGCCACCACCGGTTCGGTCACCGTCATCGTCGGCAACGTGACGGTCAGCGCGCCGGCCCGAAACGACGACTGCTGAAACACCGTGCCGGCCGTGGCCACCACCAGCCACCCGTACAGTTCCGGTGAGCGCAGCAGCGGCAGCGGGCCGTGGCCGAGCAGGTCGACGACGCCCTTGGTGAGCACCGCGAACAGCCCCCACGACGACGCCGAGACCACCGCCAGCAGCACCGCCGCCACCCGCCCGGGCCGATACCGCGCCCCCAGCATGCACAGCACCACCACCGGCCCGAACACGGCGGCCACCGCGATCCAGGTGCCCAGCGACGCCCGCGACTGACCGGCGGTGGGGTGCCCGGCGCCGACGATGACCGCGACCGCGGCGGCCAGCAGCGCCGCCCACCGCCACTCCGCGCGGGTCACCCGGTGACCGGCCAGGTGTGCGTTGATCGGCAGCGCGAACAGCAGCGAGGTCACCAGCAACGCCTGCACCAGCAACACCGAGCCCAATCCGAGGGCGGCGGCCTGCAACCCGAACCCGGCGGCCGACACCAGGGTGCCCGACCACCACCGGGTGTCCCGCAACAGCCGGGTGAACAGCCCGATGTGCCCGACCGGCTGGTCGGTGACCTCGTGCGCCGACCGCTGGTGCAGCACGTCACCGATGGCAATCAGCAGCGCCGCGCCCAGGGCGAGCAACGCGGCGATATCGGCCTTCGCCAACCGTTGACCTCCTCGCCGACCGGACCGGTGCGCAGAATTATCCACCCACCCGGCGCAGCCGATCACCGCGGCCGACGCCAAGCGGGCAACGCTGGCGCCGTCGAACTGCTTCAATACCCTGTGGGGAGTCCATGGCTCCCCCGGATGGTCGTCGATGGCGCCGCGGTGCGCGGCAGGTGCGCGGGTGTGCCCGCGCGAAGGGTAGGTGACGTAGCGCATGAGTACCGGCAACGATTCGCCCCGCCCGGGCCCCCGTCCGGGGCCGCGTCCCGGCCCGCGGCCCACCATCCACC
>NZ_MLQM01000247.1:0-5358 GCF_001854525.1 Mycobacterium talmoniae | reverse complement strand
CGCCGACGCCGCCGACGGGCGCCCGGTGCTGCAGATCGGGATGGACACCCCACAGGCCGGCCCGGGGCTGCTGGCCGCGTGCGCGCGGGCGCTGCTGGGCGCCCCCGCGGTGCTGGGGCCGGCCCGCGACGGCGGCTGGTGGCTGCTCGGGGTGCATCGCCCCGCCGACGCCGACTGCCTGCGCACGGTGCCGATGTCGCGCCCGGACACCGGGGCGTTGACGGTACAGGCGTTGCGCAACAACGGGATCGAGGTGGACTACGTCGATGAACTCGCCGACGTCGACACCGTGCAGGACATCGTCGCGGTCCGGGACCGCTGCCCGCCGGGCAGCCGGTTCGTCGCGGCCACTACCAGTTGGTCAGGATCAGGTGGTTGATCAACAGCGCCCCAAGCACGTTGAGCGCCAGCCACAGCCGGTGTGACCGCCGCGGCAGCAGCGCCGGGGCGGCGGTCAGCCACACGGTGAACGGCAGCCAGATCCGTTCGGTCTCGGCCTTGCTGAGCATGCTCAGATCCGCGCACACGATCGCGATCAGCGCGGCCAGCAACAGCAGGTGCGGGCCGGAGCGGCGCCGGATCGCGGCGACGTCGAGCACCCGGCCCAGCCCGGCGACGCTGCCCAACCCGATCGCGCACACCACCGCCGCCAGATTGCCCCACACCCAGTAGCCGAACGGCCGGATGTTGGCGACTCCCTGCCAATAGCGTTGCTGCACCAGGGTGTACCCGTCGAACCAGCAGAAGCCCGCGGGGGTGAACACCGCCGCGACCGCCAGCGCGGTCACCGCGGCCGCGGCCAGGGTGCGCAGCGCGGTGCGGGCGTCGGTGGCGCAGGCCAGCACCGCGGCGGCCGGCAACGCCAACAACGTCAGCCCGTAGTTGAGGTACACCGCCCAACCCAGCAGCAGGCCCGCCCCGGCCGCGGTCAGCAGCGGCGCGCGGGGGTGGCCCCGCACCGCTACCGCCAACAGCGCCAGACCCCACGCCGCCACCCCGGCGAAATACCCGTCGGCGGAGACCGCCACCCAGATCGCGGTCGGCGCCACCGCGACGAACGGGGCGGCTCGGCGCGCGGTGGCCTCGTCGCCCAGCACCTGCAGCGCGACCAGGATCGCGGCCGCGGCGCTGGATCCGACCAGCAGACACAGCAGCCCGGCCCACGCCCCACCGCCCAGGCCGAGGCGGTCCAGCCACACGAACGTCAACAACGCGCCCGGCGGATGCCCCGACACGTGGGTGACCCACGAGTTCGGCTGGAAGTCCAGGATCCGGCCGGTAAAGGTGCGCAGCGTCGCGGGGATATCGGTGATGCCGGGCACCTGATGTAGGTACTCGTGCGGGTCGGTCAACCGGCCGGTGAAGCCGCGCCGCCAGCCGTCGATCATGGCCAGCGCGAACGCCCAGCCGCACGCCGTCGCCCAGGTCGCCCAGGTCAATCGCCGCCACGCCAGCCGCTGCGCCAGGTCCGGCCCGTAGCGCACGGTGGCGGCCCCGAGCACCACCGCCGGGATGCTGCCCCACCCGACGTGCGGTTTGCGCTGCCCGAACAGCGGTGCGGCGTCGCCGAAGGTCCGCCGCAGCGCCGGCAGGTCGGTGTCCACCGGGGTGAGGCTGCCCCAGCCCAGATGCGGCACCACGAACGCCGCCACCACCAGCGCCAGGCCGACCGCCACCGCGATCGCCTCGCCGCGACCGATTCGCATAGCCGCCAAGCCTATGGGGCACGCCGTTGGCCCACGGGGCGTGCCCTTGGGCCCACCGAGATCGACGTTTCCGGGCGAAAACGCGGGTGCGGCGCACGGAAACGTCGATCTCGGCGCACGGCACGTCACGGGCGGTTCAGGATTCGGGTGGCGTCGCACACCATGTGCCGCACGATGTCACCGGCGGCGGCGACGTCGTGGATGAGGCCGACGGCCTCGCCGGCCAGGATGTGAGCGACGTCGAAGTCCTCTGCGGCCAGGGCCGCCTGAAAGGTAGCCACCGCCTCGGGCAGGTCGGCCAGCAGCTCGGCCTCGTTGCCGTGCCAGCGCTGCAGGAACGTGTTGCGCAGCGCCCGCTCATCGTAGTGGGCGGGCCAATCGAGTTGCCGCACAACGTCGTAGACGCGGGTGCGGATGGTGTCCTCGCCGCTGGCGTGGATGGCGTGCTGCTGTGCGCGGGGTGACACCAGCGCCTCCGCGGACGCCCAGAACCGGGTACCGACGAGGACACCGTCGGCGCCGAGCGCCAGCGCCGCCGCCAGCCCGCGGCCGTCGGCGATACCGCCCGCGGCCAGCACGAAGGTTTCCGGCGAGCCTTCGGTGACGAGGTCGACGACGGCGGGAACGAACGTGAGCGTGGAGCGCGACGTCATCCCGTGACCGCCGGCCTCGCTGCCCTGCGCCACGAGGACGTCGGCGCCCGACCGCAGCGCGTGGTGGGCCTGGGCCAGGGTCTGCACCTGGCAGATGAGCGGAACCCCGGCGTCGCGGATGGCGCCGGCGAAGGCCGCCGGATCACCGAAGGACAGCATGATCGCCGCGGGCCGCCGCCGCAGCGCGACATCGAGCACCTCCGGGTGACGGGCCAGGCTCCAGGTGATGAACCCGCAGCCGACCCGGGCGTCGTCGGCGAGCGCGAATTCGCGCCGCAGCCAGTCCGCGTCGCCGTAGCCGCCGCCGAGCAGGCCGAGACCGCCGGCCCGGGTGACCGCCGCGGCCAGTCGGCCGCCGGAGATCTCGGCCATCGGCGCCAACACGATCGGGTGTTCGATACCGAAGAAGTCGGTGAGTCGGTTGCTCAGCGACACCGCTACGCCCCCTGGAGTTCTCCGGTGAGAAACTGGGCCCGACCGTGGCCGAACGACCAGTCCTCATCGCCGTTTTCGGTGACCGAGACGATCACATCGGCGGGGTCCAGGCCGCACCGGTCGGCAAGCTTGCCGGCCAGCAGGTCATAGAACCGCTGCTTCTGCGCGCGGGGGCGTCGGCGGCTGATCATGTGCACGATCACCAGCCGCGCCGAGCGGGTGATACCCAGGCCGGTGTCCAACGCGACGACCTCGTCGGCCCGGTGCGTGCGGACCACCTGGTAGCGGTCCCGCGGGGGCACCGCGAACGCCTCCAGGACGGCCTCATGGATGGTGTCCAGCACGGCGTGGACCTCGGCGGGTGTGCGGCCCTCAATGAGATCGACGTAGATCAGCGGCATCGGTTGTTCTCCCAGTCTCGGCGACGGGCCGGGGTGAGCCCGTCGTGCTTTCGACGCTAGGCCGGGAAATCGCGACGGTGAAATGCCTGCTGTCGAGGATCTATGCTTGCCAGGCATGAGCGGGGATCGGGTCGAGCTTCGCCACCTGCGGGCGTTCGAGGCGGTGGCTCGACTCAAGTCGTTCACCCGCGCCGCCGACGAACTCGCCATCACCCAACCGGCGCTGAGCCGCACGATTCAGCAGCTGGAAAAGGCGTTGGGGGCCACGCTGCTGGACCGCAGTTCCCGCCAGGTCGCGGTGACCGCGGTGGGCCAGGACTTCTTCGCGCACGTCGAGCGGATCCTCGCCGAGCTGCAGCGCGGGGTCGCCGCGGTGCGCCGGCAGTCCAGCCTGCGGCTCGGGTTCTCCTGGCTGCTGCCCGACCCGTGGGCCCAGCACACGGTGGCGCGATTCGAGCAGGACACCGGGACGACGGTGACTCTGGTCCGCACCGACGATGCGGTGGCCGCCGTGCAACAAGGACGAGTCGACGTTGCCGTGGTGCGGGGACGGGTGGGGTCCACCGCCGTGCGGGTGGTGCCGCTGTTCACTGAGTCGCGGGTCGCGGTCTGTTCGGTGCACTCGCCGCTGGCGGACCGGTCGGAGTTGGACTGGGCCGAGGTGCCGCAATGGCCGCTGGTCGTCAACACCGCCAGCGGCACCACCGGACCGTGGTCGTGGCCGGCCGACGAGGGGCCGAAAACCATTGTGGAGACGACGAATTTCGACGAGTGGCTGGAATCGGTCGCCGCCGACCGCGGCATCGGCGTCATCCCCGATGTGGCCATGCGGCGCAACGTTCACCCCGGGGTGCGGTTCATCCCGTTGCGACGAGCACCCCAAAGCCCGGTCATGCTGGCCTTTTTGCCGCATGCCCGCAACGCGATACTGCGCCGGTTCGTCGAAGCAGCCCAGTCTGGCGTGTGTACAAGCGGCGTACGAGGTGATCGACATGGCTAGCACTCCGGCCCGCCGAGATCGACGTTTCCGGGCCAAAGTGCGGGTGGGGCGCCCGCAAACGTCGATCTCGGCGGGGTTGTCGGTGCCGGTGGGCATGATGCCGCCATGGGGGAAGTGTTTGTTGGCAGTGAAGCCATTGAAGCCGGCCTGCTCACCGACAACGACCTGCGCCGCCGGTGCCGGCCGATCTTCCGCGGCGTGTATATCCCGCGGCAGCAGGAGCCGTCGCTGCGCGACCGGACGGTGGGCGCCTGGTTGCGCACCCGACGCCGCGGCGTGATCGCCGGTGTCGCGGCGTCGGCGTTGCACGGCGCCCGCTGGGTGGACGCCGACATCTCCATTGAGCTGATCGCACCCCATGTCCGTCCGCAGCGCGGGCTGGTGGTGCGTGACGAGTCGCTGGGTGGCGACGAGATCACCAAGGTCGCCGGTCTGCCGGTGACCACCGCGGCGCGCACCGCCTACGACCTGGGGCGTCACCTGCCGCGCAACCAAGCCATCGCCCGGCTGGACGCGCTGACGCGGGCCACCCCGTTCTCCACCGAGGATGTCCTGCTGCTGGCCAAGCGCCACCTCGGCGCGCGGGGTGTGCAACGGCTGCGGGCGGCGCTGCCGCTGGTGGACGGCGGCGCCGCGTCACCGAGGGAGACTTGGCTGCGGCTGCTGCTCATCGACGCGGGTTTTCCGGTTCCGTGCACCCAGATCCCGGTACTGAAAGGCTTTACGCCGGTGGCGTTTCTGGATATGGGGTGGAAAGAGTTCATGGTGGCCGCCGAATACGACGGCGACCAACACCGCACCGACCGAGCAAGCTACCGCAATGAGCATTGGCGCCGAGAGTACGTCGACGAGCTGGGCTGGCTGGTGGTGCGGGTGATCAAGGAAGACCGCCCCGACTACATCATCGAGCGCGTCGACCGGGCGATGCGGCGACGCGGCTGGCACCCAGATCGACGTTTCCGGGCGAAAACGCGGGTGCGGCGCACGGAAACGTAGATCTCGGCGAAAGACGCGTCACGCATCCCCGCCGAACCGGCGGGCCAACGCCACCCGGTCCACCTTGCCGATGCCGCGGCGCGGCAACGCGTCGAGCAGATGCAGTTCGCGCGGCGCCGCGGTGGCGTCCAGCGCAGCCGCCACGTGCGCGCGCAGCGCCTCCAGGG
>NZ_MLQM01000246.1:0-5388 GCF_001854525.1 Mycobacterium talmoniae | reverse complement strand
GGTCGGCGCCGGGCGGACGCCCGGCCAGCCGGGCGAACTCGCCGGCGTGCGGGGTCAGCACGGTCGGGGCGGTCCGGGAGCTGACCAGTTCGGGGGGGGCCGCCAAGATGGTGAGGCCGTCGGCGTCGACGATCACCGGCAGCTCGGTTTCCAGCGCGAACCACAACTGCGCGGCCGCAGCGCTGTCGGTGCCCAGGCCCGGCCCGACCACCCAGGCCTGCACCCGGCCGGCGGTCGCGGCGCTGGGGGCGGCCACCACTTCGGGCCAGTGCGCGACCACGTCGGCGGCGGCGCTGCCCGCGTAGCGCACCATCCCGGAGGTGGCGGCCACCGCCGCGCCCGTGCACAGGATGGCCGCGCCGGGATAGGTCGCCGAGCCGGCCAGGATGCCGGTGACGCCCTGGGTGTATTTGTCGTCGGTGCGGTGCGGCACCGGCCAGCGGGCCGTGACGTCGGCGGCTTCCATGCCGAGCAGGTCGGTGGCGGGCAAATCCAGGCCGATATCGACCAGTTTGACCCGCCCGCACTCGCCCAGGGCGTGCACCGGCTTGAGGCCGCCGAAGGTCACCGTCAGCGCGGCGTGCACGGCGGGACCGTCGACGGCGCCGGTGTGCGCGTCGACGCCACTGGGGATGTCGACCGCCACCACCGGGATACCGGCGTCGTCGACGGCGGCGAACACCTCGGCGGCGTTGGGCCGCAGCGCACCCCTACCGGAGATCCCGACCACCCCGTCGATCACCAAATCCGACGCGGTCGGCACGGTTTCGACGATCCGGCCGCCGGATTTGGTGAACGCCGCCAGCCCCTTGGCATGCGTGCGCTCCGGGTTGAGCAGGATCGCGGTGGCGGCGGCGCCGCGCCGACGCAGGAAGGTGGCCGCCCACAGCGCGTCACCGCCGTTGTCGCCGGAGCCGACGACCGCGCAGATACGCCGACCGGCGACCCCGCCGGTGCGTCGGGTGAGTTCCCCGGCGATCGCGGTGGCCAGCCCGAACGCGGCCCGGCGCATCAACGCCCCGTCGGGCAGGCTGGCCAATAGCGGCGCTTCGGCGTCGCGGATCTGCTCAACGGTGTAGTAGTGCCGCATCCCTGTCAGGATTCCATGCCGGGTGAAACGACGGGTAGTCCTATCGACCGGGCGACGGTCGCCATTGCGCTGTCGTAGGTGACCAAGGCGACCAAATCCTCACCGAGCGCCTCCGCCGTTGCCACATGGATCGCTTCTAGCGCTGTCAGAGCGCCCGGCAGGTTCGCCGCCCGGTCGCGGATGTCGGCGGTGACCTGAAGCTCGTCGTAGTCACGCAGGAGCTGGTCCATGAGGTTGGGGAAGCTGCCGATCCGGCCGCAATTGCGCACCGTCTCGACCAGCCCCACGGTGCTGGTGACTCCACGGAACTCAGCGTGGCGCGCGAGAAAGTCATTGAGTTCGGCCACATTGGGCCGTTCCGTCACAAGGGTTATCAACGCCGAGGCGTCGAGATAGATCATGGTGCTGTTTCGCCAGTCGACTTACCCTTCGTCGCCTCCAACTCCTCCCTGAAGTCGCGCTCCCAGTCACTCTCGCTATAGCGATCTTCGAGCAGGAGTTGGAGTGGATCGGGAGCACCTTCGGGCAGCTTGATGCGGGTGAACGTGGCCAGATCGGCGAGCGTCTTCCCGGACCGTCGCAACGCCCCGGACGCCTCGAGTTCTTCCACACGGCTGCGCTTCTTCTGCCGGCCGGGAACCAAGGTCGCGATCACCTTGCCGTGCCGGGTGATCTCGATGGTCTCGCCCTTCTCCGCGCGGGCGAACATCGCGCTCGGGTTATAGGAGAACTCGCGTACTGACACCGTGGTCATAAGCGCCGCTCCCCGCACCCGTTGTGCCTACACGTAGGTACACCATCGTACGCGCGACTGAGGCGGCATACGTGCCGCCGTCCACAGGCTCGGCAGATCAGGCTCGTCCCACCTAACACCCGCTCTGACCTGGGCTCCCAGCCCCGGAGCGTACCGTTTTACTAGTTCGGTTAAGTCAGCTAACTACCAGGCGGCGACTCGCTCAGCGGCCCGACGGAAGAGGGACACACATGGCACGCACCGACAACGACACCTGGGACCTGGCCAGCAGCGTGGGCGCCACCGCGACCGGTGTCGCCGTCGGGCGCGCCCTGGCCAGCCGGGGCCCCAACGCGCTCATCAACGACCCGTTCGCCGAGCCCCTGGTGCGGGCGGTCGGGGTGGATTTCTTCACCCGGCTGGCCAGCGGGCAACTGGACCCGGCCGGGCTCGACGACGGCGTCGAGTTCGGCATGGCGCGAATGCGCGACATGATGGCGGTGCGCACCCTGTTCTTCGACGAGTTCTTTCTCGCGGCCGCCGAGGCAGGGATCCGCCAGGCAGTGATTCTGGCCTCGGGTCTGGATGCCCGGGCCTACCGGCTGCCCTGGCCGTCGGGCATGACCGTGTACGAGATCGACCAGCCGCAAGTCATCGAGTTCAAGACCCAGGCGCTGGCCGACCTGGGCGCGCAACCCAGCGCCGACCGGCGGGCGGGTGGCGATCGATCTGCGCCATGACTGGGCGGCCGCGCTGACCCAGGCCGGATTTGACCCCGGCCAACGCTCGGCGTGGAGCGCGGAGGGTCTGCTGCCCTTCCTGCCGCCCGAGGCTCAGGATCGGTTGCTGGACCACCTCACCGCGCTCAGCACCGCGGGTAGCCGGTTGGCGACGGAAAACCTGGCGAACGCCGGCGAGTCGGTGCCGATGATGCGTGACCGCATGCACGAGGCCGTCGACCGCTGGCGCCAGCACGGTTTCGACGTCGACATGACCGACCTGTGGTACGCCGGCGACCGGCACGACGTCATCGACTATTTGAACTCACACGGCTGGGACGCCGCGGGGACGAGCGTCGCGGAACTGACCGCCGCCCACGGGATCTCGACCCAGACCGACGACGAGGACGAGGCGGCGATGTTCCGCTCACTGGCATACGTGACCGCCAGGAGGACTTGAGGTTGGTGGCAGTCACTCAGCCAACCTTCTGCGGCTGGCATCGATGGCCCAGCCCCAAGAATGACGTTCCCTCGTCGCAGGTCGTGGGTGGTAGGATTTGGCGGTCGTTTCTTTGCTGTGTGCTGCGAGACGAGGGGTGGAGCGTGTCTAGGCGTTTGCGGGTGGAGTTTCCTGCGCTGGGTGGGTCGGTGCAGGATTTTGCGGGGGTCGCCGAGGCGTTGCGGTCGGGGTTGGCGCGGCTGGATGAGCAGGTGACGGGGCTGGTTGGCGATTCGTGGTCGGGGGACGCCTCGGCGAAATACTCCGAGGTGTGGCAGCAGTGGCATGAGGGTGCCGCCTCGGTGGTGTCGGGGTTCGCGAAGTTTTCGGAGCGGATGGCCGCGACGGAGAAGGCGTTTCGCGAGGCGGAAGGCGGCGGCGGCGGCGTGTCGGGGGATGTGCGGTGACCAGGTTTCGGGTGGACCCGCCGAAGTTGGCTGCCGCGGTGGCCCAGATGACGGGTTTCCACAAGGTGGTGGCGGCTTCGGTCGAGGAGGCGCAGTCCGTGATGGCGCGGTTGGCGCCGTCGTGGGAGGGCGAGGCGGCGACCGCGGCCCGAGAGGCGCATCGGGAACTCCATGCGGGGGCCCAGCAGATGGAGGAAGCGCTGGGGCAGTTGAAGCGGTTTTTGGATAACGCCCACCAGGGGTATGAGCGTGCTATTGCGGGGAATTCGCGGATGTGGGGCGTGGAGTAGGCGCCGCGATGGTGTGGGGAAGGATGTGCGGGCGCTGGGGTTGACCGATGGCGCCCATTGATGTTGATCCGGTGCCGCTGGCAGCCGCGGGTGTGGCGCTGGCCGGGGATGGTGCTGGGCTGGCCGCGGCGCTGTCGGCGTTTTCGGGGTCGTTGAAGGGGTTTAACGCCGGGGAAGACACCGCGGGGTCGGAGTTCGGACAGTCCTATAGCACTAACGCGTCGGGGGTGGTCAAGGCCGCGTTGTCGGCGTTGAAGGCGTGTGGGCAGGTCGGGTTCGGGATTCAGATGTCGGCGGCCAATTACGCCGCGGCGGAGGCGGGGGCGACGGTGGGGTGTCCGGCGCCGTCGGTGGCGGTGCCGGCTAAGCCCGACGCGCCCGGGGTGTCGGTGACGATTCCCAGCCCGTTTGGCGATGGTATCGCGGAGCCGGTGTTGTGGAAGCTGGTCGAGGTCTTTGTGGGCAGCGTGTGGCCCAACGGTGATCCCGGCGCGATGCGCGCGGCGGCGCAGCCGTGGAAAACGCTGGGGGAGGCGTTGACCCGGATCGGTGCCCAGGTGCCGACGGTCAAGCCGTCGATCGCCGCCCAAACCATTCCCGAACAGCAGGCGATGAGCACCGCGGTCGATGACATCGGCAACTCGCTGACCGCGCTGGGCGGCGTGTGCAGCACCATCTCCGGGGAACTGGAATCGTTCGCCGGCAAGGTCGAAGAAGCGCAAAACGCGATCCGCGATCTGCTCAAACGACTGTCCCCGTCGGGGCTGCTGACCACCCTCGGTCATCTGTTTTCCGGCGAAAATCCGCTGGAGGACATTAAGGCCGTGGCCCGCGACATCGTGGCGGTCTTGCGGAATTTGGGGCGACAGGCCGACGCGACGGTCGACGCCATCAAAAGGGCCGTGTCCGCCGTGGAGGGTTTGGCCGATTCGGTGGAGAACTGGATCGGCAAGGAATTTCCGCCGCTTGCCCCGGTGGCCAATGTGCTGATTGATTTGCCGGTGGGGGCGTGGAAGAACATTTTCGGGGTGGTGGAGTCGGTGGCCGCGCTGAACCCGACCCGGTTTTTCTCCGATCCGAAGGCAGCCCTGGCCACCTGGAAGAACACCTCCGAATCGCTGTTGGTGTTGAGCAATCCGGTGGCGCTGATCGGCAAGATCGCCGCCGACCCGCATGGGGCGTTGGAGCTGGGTAAAAGCCTCATCGACTGGCAGGATCTCAGCGGGGATCACCCGATGCGCGGGGTGGGGTCCGACATGGCCACGATCGCCTCGTTCTTCCTGCCCGGGGCCGCGGCCGCCAAACCCGCGGCCACCGCGGCCGAGGCCGGCGTGCGCGCCACCGAAACCGCGGCCACAATCGAGACGAGAACTGGGTCGGCGCTGACCCGCGACGCCGCGGCCGGGGCGCGGATCCCGGCCGCCGACATCGGCGCCCAAACCGGGAAAATCACCGAAAAGCTCGATAACCTCTCGCAGGTCAGACCCACCGAACCGGTCCGGCCCGGCCCGCTGGAGCAACCCAAACCCGGTGCGACACTCAGCGACCAGCCCCGCCCCGGCAACCCGGGTGTGCCTGCCGCCGAACCCCGCCCGGAGCCTGCGCCGCGCGCCGAGGCCCCCGGCGCGGGCGATCGCACCACCCCGACAC
>NZ_MLQM01000245.1:0-5404 GCF_001854525.1 Mycobacterium talmoniae | reverse complement strand
CGGGTGTGTTGTTTGAGAACTCAATAGTGTGTTTGGTGGTTTTTGTTTGTTGTTGTTTTTTGCCATGCCCTTGGCCACCCCGTGTTGGGGGTGTGGTGTTTTTTGTGTCAGATGTTTGTTGTCTGATGTTTGTCAGGTTTCTCTGATTGGCCTTTTTTGAAGGTTTTGTTTGGAGAGTTTGATCCTGGCTCAGGACGAACGCTGGCGGCGTGCTTAACACATGCAAGTCGAACGGAAAGGCCCTTTCGGGGGTGCTCGAGTGGCGAACGGGTGAGTAACACGTGGGTGATCTGCCCTGCACTCTGGGATAAGCCTGGGAAACTGGGTCTAATACCGGATAGGACTACATGCTGCATGGTGTGTGGTGGAAAGCGTTATGTAGCGGTGTGGGATGGGCCCGCGGCCTATCAGCTTGTTGGTGGGGTGATGGCCTACCAAGGCGACGACGGGTAGCCGGCCTGAGAGGGTGTCCGGCCACACTGGGACTGAGATACGGCCCAGACTCCTACGGGAGGCAGCAGTGGGGAATATTGCACAATGGGCGCAAGCCTGATGCAGCGACGCCGCGTGGGGGATGACGGCCTTCGGGTTGTAAACCTCTTTCAACAGGGACGAAGCGGAAGTGACGGTACCTGTAGAAGAAGCACCGGCCAACTACGTGCCAGCAGCCGCGGTAATACGTAGGGTGCGAGCGTTGTCCGGAATTACTGGGCGTAAAGAGCTCGTAGGTGGTTTGTCGCGTTGTTCGTGAAAACTCACAGCTTAACTGTGGGCGTGCGGGCGATACGGGCAGACTGGAGTACTGTAGGGGAGACTGGAATTCCTGGTGTAGCGGTGGAATGCGCAGATATCAGGAGGAACACCGGTGGCGAAGGCGGGTCTCTGGGCAGTAACTGACGCTGAGGAGCGAAAGCGTGGGGAGCGAACAGGATTAGATACCCTGGTAGTCCACGCCGTAAACGGTGGGTACTAGGTGTGGGTTTCCTTCCTTAGGGATCCGTGCCGTAGCTAACGCATTAAGTACCCCGCCTGGGGAGTACGGCCGCAAGGCTAAAACTCAAAGGAATTGACGGGGGCCCGCACAAGCGGCGGAGCATGTGGATTAATTCGATGCAACGCGAAGAACCTTACCTGGGTTTGACATGCACAGGACGCCAGTAGAGATATTGGTTCCCTTGTGGCCTGTGTGCAGGTGGTGCATGGCTGTCGTCAGCTCGTGTCGTGAGATGTTGGGTTAAGTCCCGCAACGAGCGCAACCCTTGTCTCATGTTGCCAGCGGGTTATGCCGGGGACTCATGGGAGACTGCCGGGGTCAACTCGGAGGAAGGTGGGGATGACGTCAAGTCATCATGCCCCTTATGTCCAGGGCTTCACACATGCTACAATGGCCGGTACAAAGGGCTGCGATGCCGTGAGGTTAAGCGAATCCTTTAAAGCCGGTCTCAGTTCGGATCGGGGTCTGCAACTCGACCCCGTGAAGTCGGAGTCGCTAGTAATCGCAGATCAGCAACGCTGCGGTGAATACGTTCCCGGGCCTTGTACACACCGCCCGTCACGTCATGAAAGTCGGTAACACCCGAAGCCAGTGGCCTAACCCTTGTGGAGGGAGCTGTCGAAGGTGGGATCGGCGATTGGGACGAAGTCGTAACAAGGTAGCCGTACCGGAAGGTGCGGCTGGATCACCTCCTTTCTAAGGAGCACCACGGAATTCCCCCGTCCCCACACCGTGTGGGATCAAGGCGGTTGGGAGATCGCCCGTCACCTGTAGTGGGTGCGGGTGGGTGCGCAACAACAATGTCCGGTCCGTTGGGCCGGTGAGAATCGCCAGGCACACTGTTGGGTCCTGAGACAACAGGCCCGTTGTCACCCCTGTGGGGGTGGGTGTGTTGTCGCCTCACACTTGGTGGTGGGGTGTGGTGTTTGAGTTGTGGATAGTGGTTGCGAGCATCTAGCAAGCAAGGCTCACTTGGTGGTGGGTGTTGTTTGTTGGTGCAATGTTTCTTCGAGAAATAGCTTTTGGTTTTTGTGTTTGTAAGTGTGTTAGGGCGCATGGTGGATGCCTTGGCATCGGGAGCCGATGAAGGACGTGGGAGGCTGCGATATGCCTCGGGGAGTTGTCAACCGAGCATTGATCCGAGGATGTCCGAATGGGGAAACCCGGCACGAGTGATGTCGTGTCACCACACGCTGAATGTATAGGCGTGTGGGGGGAACGCGGGGAAGTGAAACATCTCAGTACCCGTAGGAGAAGAAAACAAGTGTGATTCCGTGAGTAGTGGCGAGCGAAAGCGGAGGATGGCTAAACCGCGCGCATGTGATACCGGGTAGGGGTTGTGTGTGTGGTGTTGTGGGAGTGTCGTGTCTGGGTCTACCTGCCTGGAGGGCAGTGAGAAAGTGTTGTGGTTAGCGGAAGTGGCCTGGGATGGTCTGCCGTAGACGGTGAGAGCCCGGTACGTGAAAACCCGATACCTGTCTTGCGATATTTTTCCCGAGTAGCAGCGGGCCCGTGGAATCTGCTGTGAATCTGCCGGGACCACCCGGTAAGCCTGAATACTTCCCGATGACCGATAGCGGATGAGTACCGTGAGGGAATGGTGAAAAGTACCCCGGGAGGGGAGTGAAAGAGTACCTGAAACCGTGTGCCTACAATCCGTCAGAGCCCTCTCTTTGAGTGGGGTGATGGCGTGCCTTTTGAAGAATGAGCCTGCGAGTCACCGGCACGTCGCGAGGTTAACCCGGGTGGGGTAGCCGTAGCGAAAGCGAGTCTGAATAGGGCGTATCCCCGTTGGGGGTGTAGTGGCGTGTTGTGGACCCGAAGCGGAGTGATCTACCCATGGCCAGGGTGAAGCGCGGGTAAGACCGCGTGGAGGCCCGAACCCACTTAGGTTGAAGACTGAGGGGATGAGTTGTGGGTAGGGGTGAAAGGCCAATCAAACTCCGTGATAGCTGGTTCTCCCCGAAATGCATTTAGGTGCAGCGTTGCATGTTTCACGCCGGAGGTAGAGCTACTGGATGGCCGATGGGCCCTACTAGGTTACTGACGTCAGCCAAACTCCGAATGCCGGTGTGTGAAGTGTGGCAGTGAGACGGCGGGGGATAAGCTCCGTGCGTCGAGAGGGAAACAGCCCAGATCGCCGGCTAAGGCCCCTAAGCGTGTGCTAAGTGGAAAAGGATGTGCAGTCGCGAAGACAACCAGGAGGTTGGCTTAGAAGCAGCCACCCTTGAAAGAGTGCGTAATAGCTCACTGGTCAAGTGATTGTGCGCCGATAATGTAGCGGGGCTCAAGCACACCGCCGAAGCCGCGGCAATCCCCGTGTGGGGTTGGGTAGGGGAGCGTCCCCTCACCGGTGAAGCCACCTAGTGATGGTGTGGTGGAGGTGTGGGGAGTGAGAATGCAGGCATGAGTAGCGATAAGGCAAGTGAGAACCTTGCCCGCCGAAAGACCAAGGGTTCCTGGGCCAGGCCAGTCCGCCCAGGGTGAGTCGGGACCTAAGGCGAGGCCGACAGGCGTAGTCGATGGACAACGGGTTGATATTCCCGTACCCGTGTGTGCGCGTCCCTGATGAATCAGTGGTACTAACCACCCAAAACCTCTCCGATCGGATCCTTCGGGTGATGACGGTGGGGGGCTGCGTGGGACCTTCGCTGGTAGTAGTCAAGCGATGGGGTGACGCAGGAAGGTAGCCGTACCAGTCAGTGGTAATACTGGGGCAAGCCCGTAGGACGAGATCTAGGCAAATCCGGGTCTCATATAAGTCCGAGAGGTGATGCATAGCCGGATGAGGTGAATTCGGTGATCCTATGCTGCCGAGAAAAGCCTCTAGCGAGTTCACACACGGCCCGTACCCCAAACCGACACAGGTGGTCAGGTAGAGAATACCAAGGCGTACGAGATAACTATGGTTAAGGAACTCGGCAAAATGCCCCCGTAACTTCGGGAGAAGGGGGACCTCCACACCGTGAACCCACTAGCTGGGGGAGCGGGAGGGGGTCGCAGAAACCAGTGAGAAGCGACTGTTTACTAAAAACACAGGTCCGTGCGAAGTCGCAAGACGAGGTATACGGACTGACGCCTGCCCGGTGCTGGAAGGTTAAGAGGACCGGTTAGCGGAAGCAATTCCGCGAAGCTGAGAATTTAAGCCCCAGTAAACGGCGGTGGTAACTATAACCATCCTAAGGTAGCGAAATTCCTTGTCGGGTAAGTTCCGACCTGCACGAATGGCGTAACGACTTCTCAACTGTCTCAACCATAGACTCGGCGAAATTGCACTACGAGTAAAGATGCTCGTTACGCGCGGCAGGACGAAAAGACCCCGGGACCTTCACTACAACTTGGTATTGATGTTCGATACGGTTTGTGTAGGATAGGTGGGAGACTGTGAAGCGGTGACGCCAGTTATCGTGGAGTCGTTGTTGAAATACCACTCTGATCGTATTGGACCTCTAACCTCGAACCCTGAACCGGGTTCAGGGACAGTGCCTGGCGGGTAGTTTAACTGGGGCGGTTGCCTCCTAAAATGTAACGGAGGCGCCCAAAGGTTCCCTCAACCTGGACGGCAATCAGGTGTCGAGTGCAAGTGCACAAGGGAGCTTGACTGCGAGACGGACATGTCAAGCAGGGACGAAAGTCGGGACTAGTGATCCGGCACCCCCGAGTGGAAGGGGTGTCGCTCAACGGATAAAAGGTACCCCGGGGATAACAGGCTGATCTTCCCCAAGAGTCCATATCGACGGGATGGTTTGGCACCTCGATGTCGGCTCGTCGCATCCTGGGGCTGGAGCAGGTCCCAAGGGTTGGGCTGTTCGCCCATTAAAGCGGCACGCGAGCTGGGTTTAGAACGTCGTGAGACAGTTCGGTCTCTATCCGCCGCGCGCGTCAGAAGCTTGAGGAAACCTGTCCCTAGTACGAGAGGACCGGGACGGACGAACCTCTGGTCCACCAGTTGTCCCACCAGGGGCACCGCTGGATAGCCACGTTCGGACAGGATAACCGCTGAAAGCATCTAAGCGGGAAACCTCTTCCAAGACCAGGCTTCTCACCCTCTAGGAGGGATAAGGCCCCCCGCAGACCACGGGATCGATAGACCAGACCTACAAGCCCAGCAATGAGCTCAGGGAACTGGCACTAACCGGCCGAAAACTTACCAACACACACCACGCAACCACACCCACACCAAAACCACACCCCCCACCAATACAACCAACCAACCGGGAAAAACGGGGAAACACACAACCCCAACCCCCACACATAAAAGAAAATAGAGTTACGGCGGTAATAGCGACAGGGAAACGCCCGGACCCATCCCGAACCCGGAAGCTAAGCCTGCCAGCGCCGATGATACTACCCACCCGGGTGGAAAAGTAGGACACCGCCGAACACAACCACAAGCCCTGTGCCCCCCAA
>NZ_MLQM01000244.1:0-5551 GCF_001854525.1 Mycobacterium talmoniae | reverse complement strand
CTGCTGCACCGATGGTCCCAAGCCACGCCAGCGCCAGCAGTTGCAGCACCCGGTCACGCCGCAGGATCTCCTCGGCCTCGCCGGCCAGCCCGCCGTCGACGTCGACCGCATAGCGCAGCAGCCCGATGGTGATCGGGATGATCGACACCGCGAACCACGATCCGGAGCCGTTGTCACGCTCGAAGGCGAACAGGCTGTAGCACACCACCGCCGCGGTGGCCGCCAGCGTCCAGACGAAGCGCAGGTAGGTGCCGGTGTAGCTCTCCAGCGATTTGCGGATCTTGGCGCCGGTCTGCTCGGCGAGCTGCAGCTCGGCGTAGCGCTTGCCGGCCGCGATGAACAGCGAGCCGAACGCCATCACCAGCAAGAACCACTGCGACAGGTAGATGTCGGTGGCCACGCCGCCGGCGATGGCCCGGATCAAATACGCCGAGGACACGATGCAGATGTCCAGCACCGCTTGGTGTTTGAGGCCGAAGCAGTAGGCCAGCTGCATGGCGAGATAGATGCCGATCACCAGCGCCAGGTTCGGAGTCAGCCACCAGGAGATGCCCAGCGACACCGCCGCGAGCACCACGGCCAGGGCATAGGCCAGCGACTCGGGCACCACCCCGGCGGCGATCGGCCGGAACCGCTTGGTGGGGTGTGCCCGGTCGGCTTCGACGTCGCGGGCGTCGTTGACCAGGTACACCGCCGAGGCCGCCAGGCTGAACACTACGAACGCGATCAGCACCTTGAACGCCAGGTCGAGGTAGTCGTAGTGCACGCCGCGGCCCAACGCGCCCAGCGGCGCGGCGATCACCAGCACGTTTTTCACCCACTGCTTGGGGCGCAGCGCCTTGATGACCCCGGTGACGAGGTTCGCCGGCGGCCCGTCCACCGCTGCCGTCTTTTCAGCCATTTGACTCTCCCGAGTTGTCCAGCCGGATCGCGACGGCTGCGACGGCGGCGCCGACGGCGACGCCGGTGGCGACGTCACTGGGATAGTGCACGCCGAGGACCATCCGAGATAGTGCCATGGGCGGCACCAGCACGGCGGGCAGCCGCAGGCCGGTGACCCGACCCAGCAGGATGGCCGCCGCGGTGGTGGAGGTGGCGTGCGCCGACGGAAAACTGAGCCGGCTGGGGGTGCCGACATTGACCGCGACCGCCGGGTGGTGCGGGCGTTCCCGGCGGACAACGCGTTTGATCACCACCGCGGTGGCGTGCGCGGCCAGCGCACCGGCCCCGGCGAGCAGCCAGCTGCGGCGTCGGCGTGGCTGGGCCAGCGCGCCCAGTGCCGAGACCGCCAGCCAGCCGAGGCTGTGCTCCCCGAAGTGCGACAGGCCGCGCGCGGCGGCCAGCACCCCGGGCCGGCCGGCCAGCGCCGACTGGACCGCCACCAACGCGGCCACTTCCCCGCGCGCCGGCGTCGGCTCAGCCATGGTCGGGCGCATCTTGGGGCAGCAGCACCGTCTCCCAGTGGTGGGTGCTGGACAGCACCGGCAGCGCCTCCCGGTAGCGCCGGCGCATGGCGTCGAACCGGCGCGCCAACTGGCGCTGGCGACGCAGCGACTGGAACAACAGCGCGAACATCTTGGCGCGGTCGCGCTGCCGGTACACCACACCACGCCCGTCGGCGGTGGTGACGGTGACACCGTCCTGGGTGCACAGCAAAAACCAGCGCGCATCCTGGGTCGGCACGTTGAGCTGCGGGCGCTGGTGGTGCACCGGGTCATGCCGGCGCACCTGGTGGGCGATCCCGCGGGCCAGCCGATAGCCGATGGCCACCGGGTTCACCGGCGGCTTCATCGCGCGATGCATCCGGGACGGCGCCGGCAGTTCGCTGGCCGCCGGCAGCGCCACCGCGTCCGGGTAGGCCTTGCGCATCGCGTGCACGTCCGGCAGCGCCGATTCCAGGATGGAAAAGATGTGCTCGGGGCCGGCCAGGAAGTCGTCGATCGCCTTGTTCTGGATCGCCACCGTCGAATATTCCAGGCAGGCAAGGTGTTTGAGCGTCGCCTTGAGGTGGCTGCGCAGCAGGCCGGTGACGTTGCCGTCCCAGTGCAGCGCCGCCACCACCAACCGGTTCCGCAGGTGGAAGTAGGCCTGCCAGTCGATGGCGTCGTCTTTGTCGCTCCACGCCATGTGCCAGATCGCCGCCCCGGGCAGGGTGACGGTGCGGTAGCCGTGTTCGGCGGCCCGCAGCCCGTATTCGGCGTCGTCCCATTTGATGAACGACGGCACCGGCTGGCCGAGCTCTTCGGCGACCGCCCGCGGGATCATGCACATCCACCAGCCGTTGAAGTCGACGTCGATGCGCCGGTGCAATTCCTCGGTGTCGGCCAGCGAGTCCTCGGCGAAGTTGTGGTCGTATTCGGTGTGCGGTGCGTTGGTCCACATGAACACGCTCTGGTCGACGACCTCCCCCATCACGTGCAGGTGCGACGGCTCCTGCAGGTTGAGCATCTGGCCGCCGATCAGGATGGGTTCCTTGGCGAACCGGTTGAGCGCCAGCGCCCGCAGAATCGAGTCGGGCTCGATGCGGATGTCGTCGTCCATGAACAGGATCTGTTCACAGTCGGTGTTTTTCAGGGCCTCGTACATCACCCGGCTGTAACCGCCGGACCCGCCGAGGTTGGGTTGATTGTGGATGGACAGCCGGGCGCCCAGGCCCGCGGCGGCCGCCGCAAAGTCGGGATGGTCGCGGACCTTCTTGGTGCCCTGATCGGGCACGATCACCGCGCCGATCACCTCGTCTACCAACGGATCCGAGGTGAGCGCGGCCAACGCGTTGACGCAGTCGTCGGGCCGGTTGAACGTCGGGATGCCGAGGGCGATGTTGGCCTTACCGGGTGCCGGGCACGGCGCGTACCAGCCGGCGTTGTGCAAGGTGACCGCGGTGTCGGTGGTGATGTCGAACCAGATCCAGCCGCCGTCCTCGAAGGGCTGCAGCCCGATCTCGAATTCGGCCACCGCCGGTTTGTTGTCCTCGCCGCTGCACACCGGCCGGCCGTCGACGGCGATGCGCGCGCCGGTGGCCTTGGAGCGGTAGATGTCGACCCGGGCCGAGCCGGTCAGCTCCACCCGCAACACCACCGAGCTCAGCGTCGACCAGCGCCGCCAGTAGGACGCCGGAAACGCGTTGAAGTACGTCGCGAACGACACCTCCGACTCGCCGCCGATCTCCAGGCTGGTGCGGGTCAGCGGATGCGCGCGGCGGCTGTTGGTGCTCGACTCCACGATGTAGAGCTTGCGCACGTCCAGCGGCTCACCGTGGCGGGGCAGGATGACCCGCGCCAGCCGGCTGACGGCCTTGCTGGGGGTGTCGTTCATCGGCAGCCGCTCCTTCTCCTCGCTGCGCTGTGCCGCGTCGCTGGGGCTCATCCCTTGCCGCTTTCCCTGTCGTTGTCATGCAGCGGCACACCGTCGCGCAGGTGTGGCGCGAGGATGTTGTCGTACATGCTCAGCGCACTGGCGATAGCCATGTGCATGTCCAGATATTGATAGGTGCCCAACCGGCCACCGAACAGCACCCGCGCCGAGGCCATCTCGGTTTTCGCCAACTCGCGGTACGCCTCGACCATCGCACGGTCGTCGGGGGTGTTGATCGGGTAGTACGGCTCGTCGTCGTCCTTGGCGAACCGGCCGTACTCGCGCATGATCACCGTCTTGTCCGTCGGGTAGGCCCGTTCGGGATGGAAGTGCCGGAACTCGTGGATGCGGGTGTACGGCACGTCGGCATCGTTGTAGTTCATCACCGGGGTGCCCTGGAAATCGCCGGTGTCGAGCACCTCGAGCTCGAAGTCCAGGGTGCGCCAGCCCAGTCGGCCCTCCGCGTAGTCGAAGTAGCGGTCCAGCGGTCCGGTGTACACCACCGGGGCGTCCGGGCTGGCGGCCCGCAGCTCGTCACGCACGTCGAACCAGTCGGTGTCCAACCGGACCTCGATGTTCTCGTGCGCGGCCATCTTCTGCAGCCAGGCGGTGTAGCCGTCGACCGGCAGACCCTCGTAGGTGTCGTTGAAGTAGCGGTTGTCGAACGTGTAGCGCACCGGCAGCCGGGTGATGTTGCTCGCCGGCAACTCCTTGGGGTCGGTTTCCCACTGCTTGGCCGTGTAGTGCTTCATGAACGCTTCGTAGAGCGGGCGGCCGATCAGGCTGATCGCCTTCTCCTCGAAGTTCTTCGCCTCTTTGGTGTCGACCTCGGCGGCCTGTTCGGCGATCAGCGCCCGCGCCTCGTCGGGGGTGAAATACCGGCCGAAGAACTGGCACACCAGGCCCAACCCCATCGGGAACTGGTAGGCCTGCCCGTTGTGCATCGCGAACACCCGGTGCTGGTAGCCGGTGAACTCGGTGAACTGGCGCACGTAGTCCCACACCCGCTTGTTGGAGGTGTGGAACAGGTGCGCGCCGTACTTGTGGACCTCGATCCCGGTCTGCGGCTCCGGCTCCGAGTAGGCGTTGCCGCCGATGTGCGGACGCTTCTCGACGACGAGGACGCGCTTGCCGAGCTGGGTGGCGACCCGCTCGGCAATCGTCAGGCCGAAGAATCCAGAGCCAACGACAAAGAGGTCAAAACGTGCGGTCATCGGCGCCTAGGGTATCCGACCACCCGGCCGCAGCCCGATTCGCAACGGCGCCGGGGCGCGGTGCAGTAGAGGTCGCGATTGCCTCACGATTCGATATCGTCACTCTAGTCTCACGAGTCACGGCCGTACCATCGATCGTGTCGGCTTCAAGCCGCGTCGTACAGCAAGACGACGACGAACCGTAGCCCAGATATTGAGGAGACTTCCGTGCCGAACCGACGTCGACGCAGGCTCTCGACAGCTATGAGCGCAGTCGCCGCCCTGGCCGTCTCGAGTCCTTTTGCAGTGGTCGCTGTGTCCGATCTGACCGACGCGCCCCAGCACGATCAGTTCGTGCAGGCGGCGGTGGTGACCGACCTGCCCAACGAGCTGATGTCGGCGCTCTCGCAGGGGTTGTCGCAGTTCGGCATCAACCTGCCGCCGGTGCCGACCGGCCTGGGGGGTGCTTCCACCGGCGGGTATCCGGGCATGTCGCCGGGGCTGACCTCACCGGGGTTGACCTCGCCGGGCCTGACTTCCCCCGGTGCCACGCCGGGGTTGACGTCACCGGGGTTGACCTCGCCAGCGGCGACGCCGGGCCTGACCGACCCGAGCTTGGCCACCCCGGGGGCGACGCCCGGGCTGACGTCACCGGGGTTGACCGACCCTGGATTGACCGACCCGGGGTTGACCAACCCTGCCGGCACCCTGCCGGGGGCCACTACGCCGGGGTTGACCAGCCCGGCCGGTATGACCGGGGCCACCACGCCCGGGCTGACCAGCCCAACCGGCCTGCCCGGGGCGACCACGCCGGGGCTGACCGACCCGTCGCTGGGCGGTGGGGGACTGGGGCTGACCGGTCCCAACGAGGTGCCGATCACCACCCCGGTGGGATTGGACCCCGGCATGGGCGGCACCTACCCGATCCTCGGTGATCCCTCGATGGGCGGCATGCCGGCCACCGGCGGGGCCAGCGGCGGGCTCGTCAGCGATGTGCTGAGCGC
>NZ_MLQM01000243.1:0-5581 GCF_001854525.1 Mycobacterium talmoniae | reverse complement strand
GTGCTGATGTCGTTCCACGCCGACGTCGACGGCGGGGTCGCCGACGGCGTGCTGGTGTCCGGGGTGGCCAAATCGGAGGTCTCGGTGCGGGCCACCAGCAGCGCCACCGACACCACCAACGCGATCGCCGCGACGATGGTGGTCACCCCGACCACCCAGGGCCAACGCGGATGCGCGTGGTCGCCGTCTACCTCGTCGGGCGCCGGATAGCTGTCGTAGTCGTACAGCAGCGGATCCACCGGAACGTAGGGGCCGCTGACGAACTGCTCGGACTCCGGGGCCGAGTAGGCCCGCGAATAGGCTTCGGTCTCGTCGGCCTTACCGACGTCCCCGATCTCATCGAGGTCGCCGATCGCGTCGATGTCGTCGACCGCGTCCCCGGCATGGTCCAGGCCGGGCTCGCCGTCGAGTTCTTGGTCCCCCGACCCCGGATTCGGCCCGCTCATTTCTGCCTGTCCTGTTCGACTACATCACCGCCGCACGCAGCACCGCGGCGCTGTCGCGCCGCAGCCACTCCGATGCTAATTGTGCACCCGAAAACCCTACCCAACCACGCCGACCGGGCGGGCTCGACGACCCGAGCGCGGACCAACTGTTGCCCCGATCGTGACGTTGGCCGGGTCAGTGCTTCTCGGGGCCGATGTAGTACTCGAAGACCAGGCCGGCGGCCGAGGCCAGGATGAACACCACCCCGGCGGCGATCAGCCACGGCAGCCACAGCGCGGCACCCACCGCGGTCACCGAACCGGCCAGCGCGATCAGCACCGGCCACCAGCTGTGCGGGCTGAAGAAGCCCAGTTCCCCGGCGCCGTCACTGATTTCGGCGCCCTCATAGTCCTCCGGGCGGGTGTCCAGCCGGCGCGCGACGAAGCGGAAGAAGGTGGCCACGATCAGCGCCATGCCGGCGGTCAACGCCAGCGCGGTGGTGCCGGCCCACTCCACCCCGCCGGTGGCGAACAGGGTGGTCAGCACGCCGTAGAGCACCGCCGTCAGGGCGAAGAAGGCGGACACAAACTCGAACAGCCTGGCTTCGATATGCATCGGGGATCCCTACCTGCTCGCTTGGGGGGCCTGCTGACCGCGGCGCGACTCGAACGGGTGCGTGGTGGTCGCCGTCGGCGACTGGTGGATCGCCTCCAGCGCCTGGGCGTTGGTCTTGCCCTCGCGCCGCTTGTCCAGGTAGGCCTTGAAGTCGTTGGGTTCGACCACCCGCACCTCGAAGTTCATCATCGAGTGGTAGGTGCCGCACATCTCCGCGCAGCGGCCCACGAACGCCCCGGTCCGGGTGATCTTCTCCACCTGGAAGACGTTCACCGAGTTGTTGGCCTTCGGGTGGGGCATCACGTCGCGCTTGAACAGGAACTCCGGCACCCAGAACGCATGGATCACGTCGGCGGAGGCCATCTGGAACTCGATGCGCTTGCCGACCGGCAGCACCAGCACCGGGATCTCGTCGGTGGAGCCCAGCGTCTCCACCTTGTCGAAGTGCAGGTAGGTGCGGTCCTCGGTGTTCAGCCCGCGCACCGGCCCGACCAGCTCCTCGCCGTGGGCGTCCTTGCCTTCGGGTTTGGAGGCCATCGCCTGCTGGCGGGCGGCGTCGACGCCGTCGAAGCGCAGGGTGCCGTCCTTGAAGTCGACCTTCTGGTAGCCGAACTTCCAGTTCCACTGGAACGCGGTGACGTCCACCACGACCTCGGGGTCGTCCTCGACGCGCAGCATCTGCTCCTGCACCATCACGGTGAAGTAGAACAACACCGCGATGATCAGGAACGGCACCACGGTCAGCACCAGTTCCAGCGGCATGTTGTAGCCGAACTGGCGCGGCAGCTCGGTGTCGGTGGCTTTTTTGCGGTGGAAGGCGCAGGTCCAAAAGATCAGCCCCCACACGATCACCCCGACCACCAGGCAGGCGATCACCGCGGCGACCCAGAACTTGTAGTTGGTCTCGGCCTGCGGGGTGATGCCCTTCGGCCAGCCCAGGCCCAGCGCGTCCTGGTAGGTGCAGCCGCTCATGGTGACCGCCAGCACCCCGAGGGCGCCGACCGACGCCACCCGCCGGGTCCACGGCCCGAGCCGCCGACGGGACGAACCCGCAGCAAAGGTTCCCGAGCGGCTCCGGCCGCCCCAACGGCCGTGCCCGCGAGGTGTCACGTTGGCGCCTCCTGTGTCACAGACGAGTCGGCTGACTCCAGTGCAGCAATCGAATACTACGCAGCGTAGACCACCGCCCAACCGCGGCGGCGAGAAGGGCCAGCCATTGCGGCCGCGGTGGGTCGGCGCCGCCGTGCGGCATACTGGGGCGCTGTGTGTGGACTGCTGGCCCTCGTGTGCACCCCGGCCGGCACCGAGCCCGCCGTCGACGCGGTGTCCCGCGCGTCGCACCTGATGCGGCACCGCGGCCCCGACGAGCTGGGCACCTGGACCGACCTGGCCGCGGACCCCGGTGTGGTGCTCGGCTTCAACCGGCTGTCCATCATCGATATCGCGCATTCGCATCAGCCGCTGGCGTGGGGGCCGCCGGAGGCGCCGCAGCGCTACATGCTGGTGTTCAACGGGGAGATCTACAACTACCTGGAGCTGCGCGAGGAGCTCACCCGCGAGCACGGCGCGGTATTTCACACCGACGGCGACGGCGAGGCCATCGTCGCCGCCTACCACTACTGGGGTGCGGCGGCGCTGCCGCGGCTGCGGGGCATGTTCGCGTTCGCGCTGTGGGACGCCACCAGTCGCGAACTGTTCTGCGCCCGCGACCCGTTCGGCATCAAACCGCTGTTCATGGCGACCGGGCCCGGGGGCACCGCGGTGGGCAGCGAGAAGAAGTCGCTGCTGGATTTGGCCGAGGTGCTGGGGTTGGACACCGGCATCGACGCCCGGGCGCTGCAGCACTACACGGTGCTGCAGTATGTGCCCGAACCCGAGACCCTGCACGCCGGGGTGCGTCGGCTCGAATCCGGCTGCTACGCGCGGATCCGCCCCGACCGGCCCGGCGCGGAGATCACCCGCTACTTTGTGCCGCGGTTCGCCGCCACCCCGATCAGCGCCGACACCGAGCAGGCCCGCTACGACGAGATCACCGCGGTGCTGGAGGACTCGGTGGCCAAGCACATGCGCGCCGACGTCACCGTCGGGGCGTTTCTGTCCGGCGGCATCGACTCCACCGCGATCGCCGCGCTGGCCATCCGGCACAACCCGCGGCTGATCACGTTCACCACCGGCTTCGAGCGGGAGGGGTTCTCCGAGGTCGACGTCGCCGCGGCCTCGGCCGAGGCGATCGGCGCCCGGCACATCGCCAAGGTGGTCAGCCCGGCCGAGTTCGTCGCCGCGCTGCCCGAGATCGTCTGGTATCTCGACGATCCGGTGGCCGACCCGGCGCTGGTGCCGCTGTACTTCATCGCCCGCGAGGCCCGCAAACACGTCAAGGTGGTGCTGTCCGGGGAGGGCGCCGACGAGCTGTTCGGCGGCTACACCATCTACCGGGAACCGTTGTCGCTGAAGCCGTTCGACTACCTGCCCGCGCCGGTGCGCCGCGGGGTGGGCAAGGTGTCGCGGCCGCTGCCCGACGGGATGCGCGGCAAGAGCCTGCTGCACCGCGGGTCGCTGACCCTCGAGGAGCGCTACTACGGCAACGCCCGCAGCTTCTCCGACGCGCAGCTGCGCGCGGTGCTGCCCGGCTTCTCCCCCGCCTGGACCCACACCGACGTGACCGCGCCGCTGTACGCGCAGTCGGCGGGCTGGGACCCGGTGGCCCGCATGCAGCACATCGATTTGTTCACCTGGCTGCGCGGCGACATCTTGGTCAAGGCCGACAAGATGACGATGGCCAACTCGCTGGAGCTGCGGGTGCCGTTTCTGGATCCCGAGGTGTTCGCGGTGGCCTCGAAGTTGCCGGTGGACGCCAAGATCACCCGCACCACCACGAAATACGCGCTGCGCCGCGCGCTGGAGCCGATCGTGCCGGCCCATGTGCTGCACCGGCCCAAGCTGGGCTTCCCGGTGCCGCTGCGGCACTGGCTGCGCGCCGGCGAGCTGCTGGAGTGGGCGTATGCCACCGTGGCCGCCACCGGCGCCGGCCACCTGATCGACGTCGCCGCGGTGCGCACGATGCTCGAGGA
This sequence comes from Mycobacterium talmoniae, assembly GCF_001854525.1. Classification (NCBI taxonomy): domain Bacteria; kingdom Bacillati; phylum Actinomycetota; class Actinomycetes; order Mycobacteriales; family Mycobacteriaceae; genus Mycobacterium; species Mycobacterium talmoniae. The sequence goes on along the minus strand of NZ_MLQM01000243.1, from coordinate 1,469 downwards.
GCATCGCACCGGGGTCGCCGATCACAGCCGTCGGCTGTGGACGGTGCTGATCTTCATGCTGTGGCACGCGATTTTCGTCGAGCACGCGGTGGTGCCGACCATCGCCGAACCCCACTACCCGGTGCAGCTGTGACGCGGCACCCCTCCCCCGCGAGTGTGCGGTTTCATACGCGACACGCCGCTTGGATTCAGGTGGTCGCTGCAACGAATGTGGACGGGTCTGACAGTAGTCGGTCGAGTTCTTCGGCGGGGGTGCGCCAGTTGAAGCGTTTGCGGGGTCGGGCGTTGAGTTCGGCGGCGACGTTATCCAGGATGCCGGGGCCGTGAAACGACAGGTCGGTGCCTTTGGGGAAGTATTGGCGAAGCAGGCCGTTGGTGTTTTCGTTGGTGCCGCGTTGCCAGGGGCTGTGCGGGTCGCAGAAGTAGATCGGCAGGCCGGTGGCCTTGGTGATCGTGGTGTGCAAGGCCATCTCGCTGCCTTGGTCCCAGGTCAGCGAGCGACGCAGGATCTCGGGGATCTCGGGGATCTTGGCGGTCATCGCCTCGGCCACAGTCGCCGCGGTGTGATCACCAGGCAGGTGCAGCAGCATCACGAACCCGGTGGTGCGTTCCACCATGGTGACGATCGCTGATTCGTTGCGCGCGCCCAGGACCAGGTCGCCTTCCCAGTGGCCCGGGATGGCGCGGTCGGCGGCCTCAGCGGGGCGTTCGCTGATGTTGACCATGCCGGCCTTGAACCGGCTACGATCCTCAACTGGTTTACGCCCCTGCGATTTGCGTCTTTGCCGCCCGGTACGCAGTGCCTGTTTGACCAGGCGGGCCAACTCCCCGCGGGGCTGGACATACATGGACTGATAGATCGTCTCGTGCGACACCCACATCTCCGGATCGTCGGGGAAATCCTGTCGCAGCCGACCCGCGATCTGCTCGGGGCTGTGCCGCTGCTCCAAGCGTTGCAGAACCTCGGCCAGCAGCACAGGGTTGGACTCCAGCTTGCGCAGCTTGGGCCGCGCCCGGGCTGCCTCGGCGGCGTCCTGGCCGGTCGCGGCGCGATACACCGCAGCCGGGCCGGTCGCGCCCCGGCGCGCCTCCCGATAGATCGTGGATCGGTCCCGGCCCAGCAGATCGGCCGCTTTGGCCTTCGTATACCCCTCCTCGAGTAATTCCTCGAGGCGGCAGCGCTCCACAAACGTCAACGGACCACTCGGACCCAAGTCAGCGTCGGGCTGGGATTCACCATCGTCGGGAACAGGGGTTCTGGGCATGAAGCCAGCCTGTTCGATCCAGCGCCGTGCGCTGTGCTCGGACACGCCGGCAACCACCGCGGCCTGCGTCGGTTGCATCCCGGCGCGCACCAACTCCCAGAAGGTGTCTTTGACCTGCGCCGAATACCGGATGCCGAAATGCTTGGGGTTGGTCTGATAACCCGCCGCCTTGGCCCACCCCCGGCCCGTGGACCCCGATACCCC
>NZ_MLQM01000242.1:0-5740 GCF_001854525.1 Mycobacterium talmoniae | reverse complement strand
GCACAGGTCGGGGGCCAGCGGGCCGCCGGCGCCGTCGGTGGCCCGCTCCGCGGCCCAGTCGATCAGCAGCTGGGGCCGTTGCTGGGCGTAGGAGGCGAACAGCCCGGCCAGCCGGCGGGCCACCGCGTAGCGTCGGCCGCGGCGCAGCTCGCCCTCCGGGGTGGGGTCGCCGTGACCCAAATGCGTTGCCAGCGTGCGGCACCAGGGCTGCTCGCAGCTGGCGTCGATCACCTCCAGCAGCGGCCAGGTCATCGCGTCCGGGGACCACGGGTCGTCGTCGACGGTGCCGGTGATCTCGGCGATCAGCGAGCTCGGGCTGCGAAACGCGACCCCCGCGCACACCCCGTCGCCGCCGCGGCCCGCGCCCAACACGTGCGACAGGCGTTGCGATAGCCAGCGCTCCACCCCGCGGGCGGGCACCAGCACCAGCTCCTCGGCGAACGGATCGGCCAGCGGGTCGGCCAGCAACCTGGACAGCCCGTCGGCGAGCAGATCGGTGCGTTCGGCGCGGTGAACGTGCAGCGGCATCGAGGGCAACCCTATGACTTCGGCGGCAATCCTGGTTGGTGTGTCAGACCTCCATGCCACGGTGGTCACGAGCGGTCCCTGACAAAGGAGAGAAGTATGGCCGCCCGGATGCGTCGTTATCCCGCAGTCAAGGGCGGCGGTCGTGTGCCCTTCACACCGCAAAACCCGCCCGCGGTGACCGACGAGGCTCTCCAGCACATCCTTACTGGCCGACCCGTCGCAAAGGGCCGGTCCTGGTCGGGTGGGCATGGGCACGGTACGGGAAAGGGGAAATCGGAGTTTCCTGCTGGCTGGGACGCAGCGAAGATCAAGGTAGCGATCGAACAGGTGTTGATGGGTCCCGACGAAATCGAGCGCAAAGGCTCGACACTCTATTTTCGCGGTCGAGTATTCGGCCAGGAAGTTGAGGCTCGGGTTCGAGGCCGGAACGGGCCGCCGCAACTTTGGACGGCATACCCACTACCACCCAAAAACGTAGGATGAGAGTCATGAATGCCGAGGAACTCGCTGCCCGCCTGTCTGGCGCGATCGCACCACGCGATGCCATCATGCGGCGTCTCATCGACGTCGGCGAGCCGGTCGCGGCGATCATTGATCTGATGGAAAAGGCCGCAACCGAGCGTGTCGCTGTGCCGCCTGAACTGCTCGCAGAAGTCGAGCAAATGATTGGAGATGGCGACTTCGATGAGGTTGACGCCCGTAGCGTCAGCGAAGATGTCGCTGTTCTGCGTACCCGAGCAGTGAGCACCAGCTAAGCCGCGCGTGTCGTTGATGACTCTGCGTCCACCACGCGGTCTCCTCGAACTTTTGCCTGGTAGCCGCAGAGTCAACGCGCGGCATGGCCCGGCGGCCCGGTCCGATTCCCCGCGGTCCCGGCAAAATCGGCGCACCATAAGGGGGTGAGCAGCAGCTCACCCCGGCGCGTCCGAGTGAACCGGTAGGGATTCGGCAACGTGTCGTCTAATGACGGTTGTGTCAAAGGGAGGCACTGTCATGAGAATCCACCTCGCGCGTCGGGCCAAGGCCCTGGCGTTGGGATCAGCCGCCGCGGCACTGGTTTTCGGGCTGGCCGGCCCGCCGACGGCGGCCGCCGCCGATGAGCGCTTGCAGTTCACCGGCACCACCCTCGACGGCGCGCCGTTCAACGGGGCCAGCCTGCAGGGCAAACCCGCCGTGCTGTGGTTCTGGGCCCCGCAGTGCCCGTTCTGCAACCAGGAGGCGCCGTCGGTGAGCCAGGTCGCCGCCGCCAACCCCCGGGTCACCTTCGTCGGCGTGGCCGGACACTCCGACGTCGCCGCCGAGCAGGGCTTCGTGTCGAAGTACAACCTGAACTTCACCAACCTCAACGACGCCGACGGCTCCATCTGGGCCCGGTTCGGGGTGCCCTGGCAGCCGGCCTACGTGTTCGAACGCGCCGACGGCACCTCGTCCTTCGTCAACAACCCCACCTCGGCGATGCCCCAGCAGGAGCTCTCCGAGCGGGTCGCGGCGCTGACCTAGACCGGCGGCGGCGTGGACCAACACCTGCTGGGGTTGGCCTTCGGTGCCGGATTGGTCGCCGCCCTCAACCCGTGCGGGTTCGCGCTGCTGCCCGCCTACCTGGCGTTGGTGGTGCGCGGCGAACACACCAGCGGCCCGCGCGCGGTGGGGCGCGCGCTGGCGGCCACCGCGGCGATGACCGCCGGCTTTCTGGCGGTGTTCGGCAGCTTCGGGGCGCTGACCGTCGCGGTCGCGGCGACCGTGCAACGCTACCTGCCGTATGCGACCGTGCTGCTCGGCATTGCCCTTGTCGCGCTGGGGGTTTGGCTGCTGGCGGGGCGTCGGGTGGCGGCGTTGACGCCCCCGGCGCTGGCCGGCGGCCGGTGGGCGCCGACCGCGCGGATCACCTCGATGCTGGGCTACGGGGTGGCCTATGCGGCCGCGTCGTTGTCCTGCACGGTGGGGCCGTTTCTGGCGGTCACCGGGGTCGCGGTGCGCGGCGGATCGCTGCTCGGCGGCGCGGCGAGCTACCTCGCCTACGCGGCCGGGTTCGCGCTGCTGGTCGGGGTGCTGGCCGTCGCGGTCGCGCTGGCCCGCGGCACGCTGATCGACCGGGTGCGCCGAATCATGCCCTACGCCAACCGGATCAGCGGGGCGCTGCTGGTCGTGGTCGGGCTCTACGTGGGGTACTACGGCCTCTACGAGGTGCGGCTGTTCGACCTGAACGCCAACCCCGCCGACCCGGTGATCGCGGCGGCCGGCCGGCTGCAAGGCGCCCTGGCCGGGTGGGTGCACCAGCACGGGGCCTGGCCGTGGCTGGCGGCGCTGGCGGCGATCGCGGTGGCCGCGCTGGCGGTGCGGGTCGTCCGCCGTCGCCGTCGCATGCCAGAGTGAACGCGCACCCGAAAGGAGCCGACAATGCCCGCCGAGACGACCACCCCACGCCTGACCCCGCGGTTCGTCGAGGCGCTCGGCTACGCCGCCGACAAACACGCCACCCAGACCCGCAAGGGCGGCGACATCCCGTACCTGGGCCACCTGCTGTCGGTGGCCGGGCTGGTCATCGACGCCGACGGCACCGAGGACCAGGCCATCGCCGCGCTGCTGCACGACGCCGCCGAGGATCAGGGCGGTGAAGCCACCCTGGCCGAGATCCGGGCGAAGTTCGGCGCCGAGGTCGCCGGCATCGTCGCCGAATGCAGCGACACCTTCGAGACCCCCAAACCGGCGTGGCGGCCGCGCAAGGAACGCTACATCGCCCACCTGGCCGAGGCCTCCGACGGCGCGGTGCTGGTGTCGCTGGCCGACAAACTGCACAACGCCCGCGCGCTGCTGCGCGACTTCCGCACCGTCGGCCCCGCGCTGTGGGGCCGGTTCAGCCAGCACGACCCCCGCCAGCACCTGTGGTACTACCGGTCGCTGCTGGCCGTCTACGCCGACCGCACCGACGACGCGATGGTGGGCGAGCTGCGCGACGTCATCGACACGCTGGACCGCGAAATCGCGGCGGTTGGCACAATGTGACGATGGCAGACACCACGATCGCGAAACACCAGGGCGACTACGGGGTCGACGGCTCGTTTCACACCTTTTCGGCGCGGGCGCAGGGGCTCGGTGTGCTCGCCCAGAGCGCGACGCTGCTGGGGTTCGCGGCGCTCAGCGCCGCTCGCGGCAAGCGGCTGCGCGCGGCGCTGTCCGGGGCGGCGGGCGCCGGGGTGCTGGCCAGCGCCGGGCTGTACCTGTACGCCACCCGCGCCGGCAAATTCCGGGTGTGGGATGAGCTGCTCGACGGGCTGCGGCTGCGCGGCGACGAAACCGTGCTGGACATGGGCTGCGGCCGCGGGGCGGTGCTGCTGGCCGCGGCCAAGCGGCTGCCGCACGGGAAGGCCATCGGCGTCGACCTGTGGCAGGCCGACCAGACCGACAACTCCGAGCAGGCCACCCTGGCCAACGCCGCCCTGGAGCAGGTCCTGGACCGGGTCGAGGTGCATACCGCCGACATGACCGCGCTGCCGCTGGCCGACGGCAGCGTCGACGTCGTCGTGTCCAACCTGGCCATCCACAACATCCCGTCCCGGGACGGGCGCCGCCGCGCGCTGACCGAGGCGGTGCGGGTGCTGCGCCCGGGCGGGCGGCTGGTGATCGCCGACCTGTGGGAGATCCGCAACCACGCCGCCCAGCTGCGCGAACTCGGCTGGCGCAACGTCACCCAGCGCAACCTGGGCTGGCGGATGTGGTACGGCGGCCCCTGGGCGGCAACGCGTTTGGTGACCGCGACGAAACCGTCCTGAGACCGATACCATCGACACCATGGCTGTTCGGGGATTCGGCGATCTCGAAGCCGTCGTGATGGACCGGGTGTGGCGCAGCGGCGCGGTGACCACCGTCCGCGAAGTCTTCGACGACCTGGCCGGCGAACGCCAAATCGCCTACACCACGGTGATGTCGACCATGGACAACCTGCACCGCAAGGGCTGGCTGCAGCGCGAGCGCGCCGGTAAAGCCTTCCGGTACTGGGCCACGATGAGCCGGGAGGAACATTCCGCGGCGCTGATGCGCGACGCGCTGGACGCCGGCGGCGACTCCGACCTGGTGCTCACCCACTTCCTCAACCAGCTCGACGAGCAGGAGTCCACCCGGGTGCGGGCCGCGCTGCGGCGACTGATCGCGGATCGGGATCCGGTGTGAACGCGGCGGTGCTGCTGCTGGGGTATGCGGCCGCGCTGATCTGGCTGGGGCCGCCGCTGCTGCGCCGGGTCACCGGCGCCGGGGTGCCGCCGCGGCTGGCGGTGGCGGCCTGGCTGACCGCGGTCACCGGTGCGGTCGGCGCCTGGCTGGCGGCCGTCGCCGCGCTGCTGGTCGCCGACGTCGGCAGCATGTGGCGTAATTCGGCACTGTCGTTGTGCCTCAAAGCGCTTGGCGTGGCCGGCCAGATCGGGCTGCCGCGTCCGGTGGGCTCGGTGCTGGCGGTCGGTTTGCTGGCGACCGGCCTGATCATCACCGGCGTCGCCGCGATGCGGGTGGCCTCCCGGGTGCGGGGGCTGCGGGCCCGCAGTCGGGCGCACGCGTCGGCGGCGCGGCTGATCGGGCGGCCCACCGACCGGCCCGGGGTGGTGGTCGTGCCGGCCGGGCGGGCCGCGGCCTACTGCGTGGCGGGCCGGCCCCGCGCGGTGGTGGTGACCACCGCCGCCCTGGATCGGCTCGACGAACCGCAACTGGCCGCGGTGCTCGCCCACGAGCAGGCCCACCTGTCCGGTCGCCACCACGACCTGTTGACGGTGTTGCGGGCGTTGGCGGCCAGTTTCCCGCGGCTGCCGCTGTTTTCGGCGGCCGCCGACGCGGTGGCGGCGCTGCTGGAGATGTGCGCCGACGACGTCGCGGTGCGCCGGCACGGGTCGCTGCCGCTGCTGCGCGGGCTGCTGGCCCTGGCCGGGGCGCCGGCGAGTGCGCCGGCCGCCGTGCTGGGCGCCGCCGATACCGCGGTGCTGCAGCGCGCCGAACGGTTGCTCGCCCCGGCACGGTGCTGGCGGCACCGCGCGACGCTGACCGCCGTCATCGCCGCGGCGACGATCACCCCGGTGGCCGCCGCTCTGGCATGCCAGCTGTAGAACGGAGGCGGGGCCGGAGCGCCACCGCGGCTACCACCCCCACCGTCGTGCCCCTGACGCGCCTGCACCGCCGCGGCGGCGGACGGCGGGCCGGGGGGGGCGGGCGCGGGGGGGGGGGGGGGGTG
>NZ_MLQM01000241.1:0-5794 GCF_001854525.1 Mycobacterium talmoniae | reverse complement strand
AAGGTGCTGATCCAGATCGCCGACGACTCCGGCACCGCCCTGCTCGACGGCGCGGTGGCCTACGAGAGCATCATCGATGCCCCCACCGCAGAACCACCGAAATGGCCGCCCGTGCGACCCACGGCGTGTCTGACTTGAATCGAACACCCGTTCGCCTAATGTGGGGGGTGTTCGACGGGCGAGACGCCGCGGCGGGACGACTTGTCAGACCCCGCCGCTAGCGTCGCGGCCAAGCGACCGAAACCGGTCAACCGAACACCGAACTACAGGAGAAATACCATGCCGCAAGCCCCGGATCGCGAGAAAGCTCTCGAACTGGCGATGGCCCAGATCGAGAAGAGTCACGGCAAAGGCTCGGTGATGCGCCTCGGCGACGAGGTGCGTCAGCCGATCTCGGTCATCCCGACCGGATCGATCGCCCTGGACGTGGCGCTGGGCATCGGCGGCCTGCCGCGCGGCCGCATCGTGGAGATCTACGGCCCGGAGTCCTCGGGTAAGACCACCGTCGCACTGCATGCGGTGGCCAACGCCCAGGCCGCCGGCGGGATCGCGGCGTTCATCGACGCCGAGCACGCCCTGGATCCCGACTACGCCAAGAAGCTGGGGGTGGACACCGACTCCCTGTTGGTCTCCCAGCCCGACACCGGGGAGCAGGCGCTGGAGATCGCCGACACGCTGATCCGCTCCGGCGCGCTGGACATCCTGGTTATCGACTCGGTGGCCGCGCTGGTACCGCGTGCGGAGATCGAAGGCGAGATGGGGGACAGCCACGTCGGCTTGCAGGCCCGGCTGATGAGCCAGGCGTTGCGGAAGATGACTGGTGCGCTGAACAATTCGGGCACCACCGCGATTTTCATCAACCAGCTGCGAGAAAAAATCGGTGTGATGTTCGGCAGTCCTGAAACCACCACGGGCGGAAAGGCTTTGAAGTTTTACGCTTCAGTTCGCTTGGACGTCAGGCGTATTGAAACGCTCAAGGACGGCACCGACGCGGTCGGTAACCGCACCCGCTGCAAGGTGGTCAAGAACAAGGTCAGCCCACCGTTCAAACAGGCCGAGTTCGACATCCTCTACGGCAAGGGCATTAGCCGCGAGGGCTCGCTGATCGACATGGGTGTGGATCAGGGCTTTATCCGCAAGTCCGGCTCCTGGTACACCTACGAGGGCGAGCAGCTGGGGCAGGGCAAGGAGAACGCCCGCAACTTCTTGCTGGAGAACACCGACGTGGCCGACGAGATCGAGAAGAAGATCAAAGAAAAGCTCGGCATTGGCGCCGTGGTGACCGATGACAGCGTCCTGCCCGCCCCCGTCGACTTCTGATCCGAACCGCGAGGAGCAGGCGCGGGCGTTGTGCCTGCGTCTGCTCACCGCGCGGGCGCGCACCCGCGCCGAGCTCGAAGCCCAGCTGACCAAGCGGGGTTATCCCGACGAGGTCAGCAATCGGGTGCTGGATCGGTTGGCCGCGGTGGGGTTGATCGACGACGCCGATTTCGCCGAGCAGTGGGTCCGGTCCCGTCGGGAGCACGCCGGAAAGGGCAAGCGCGCGTTGGCCGCTGAGCTGCGCACCAAGGGCGTCGACGACGAAGTGATCGCCGCGGCGCTCGACGACCTCGACGCCGATGCCGAGCGCGACCGCGCCGAGCAACTGGTGCGGGCCAAGCTGCGGCGGGAGAAACTCGACGATAGTGACGACCTGCGGGTGCGGCGGCGGCTGGTGGCGATGCTGGCCCGCCGCGGCTACAGCCAATCGATGGCCTACGCCGTCGTCAGCGCCGAAGTCGCCACCGAACGGGAACGCCGCCGGGTCTAATCGACCTCGTCGTCGACGTCTTCGGTGTCTTCGTCGGTACCGGTGAAGAGTTCCTTGGTCCGGTCGACAGCGTGGGTGGCGATATCGAGGGAATCCTGAACGATGGCGCTGGTGCCGCCGGCGACGTCACCCTTAATGATGTGGCTGGCGTCCTCGACGATGTCCGAGGCTTTCTGCACGGCATGCGTCGCGATGTCCCGCGCCGCGGCGACCGCGTCCTTGGGTGTGAAGGCCATGAGAGACTCCCGTCCGTTGCAGTTGGCTCGACTTTAGCCCTGGCAGTCGCGTTCCGCGCCGTCTCAGCCGCCGACCGTCGCACAGATCGGCTGCGGCCCACGCCATGGTAGGGATTAACGGGACTTCGCCGGGTGAATCTGGGGGTGGCCATGCACCGCGTCGTCGTCTTGGGTCGTGGTGGCGCCGGCAAGTCCACGCTCGCCGCCCAACTCGAGCGCCTCACCGCGCTGCCGGTGATCGAACTCGATGCGCACTTCTGGTCGCCGGAGCTCGCGCCCCTACCGCCCGGTGAGTGGGCGACGCGCCAGCGGCGGCTCGTCGCCGACCCGCGCTGGATCCTCGATGGCGATCTCGGTCCCTATGACGCGCCCGAGATTCGGTTGCAGGCCGCCGACACGGTCCTGGTGCTGGACTTCCCGTTATGGCGCTGCGCCTGGCGAACGGGTCGTCGCGGCCGGGAGAAGCTGGACTTCTGGCGCTGGATCCTCGGGTATCGCCGTCGCTACCTGCCCCGCACCAAGGCGGCCATCGCGGCCAACGCGCCCGGCGCCGAAGTGCACTTTTTGCGCAGCCCACGCGACGTTGAACGGTTTCTGGCCGCGGTGCGCGACTCCGGTCACCGCGATTCGCGCTGATCGCGACGTGAACAAGCTGGATGCCCGACCCCGACCGCCCCTACCGCGCCGCCGTACCATGGGCGCGTGACATCGACGACGGACGTGGCGGTGCGCACCTATCAGGTGCGCACCTACGGCTGTCAGATGAACGTCCACGACTCCGAGCGGCTCGCGGGTCTGCTGGAGGCCGCCGGCTACCGGCGCGCCCCCGCGGACACCGACGCCGACGTGGTGGTGTTCAACACCTGCGCGGTGCGGGAGAACGCCGACAACAAGCTGTACGGCAACCTCAGCCACCTGGCGCCGCGCAAACGCGACAACCCGGACATGCAGATCGCGGTCGGCGGCTGCCTGGCCCAAAAAGACAAAGACGCGGTGCTACGCAAGGCGCCGTGGGTCGACGTTGTGTTCGGCACCCACAACATCGGGTCGCTGCCGACGCTGCTGGAACGGGCCAAACACAACAAGACCGCCCAGGTGGAAATCCTCGAGGCGCTGCAGGAGTTCCCGTCGGCACTGCCCGCCGCCCGTGAATCCGCCTACGCCGCCTGGGTTTCCATCTCGGTGGGCTGCAACAACACCTGCACGTTCTGCATCGTCCCGTCGCTGCGCGGCAAAGAGGTCGACCGCAGCCCGGCCGACATCCTCGCCGAGGCGCAGGCCTTGGTGGACACCGGTGTGCTGGAAATCACCCTGCTGGGCCAAAACGTCAACGCCTACGGCGTCTCGTTCGCCGACCCGAACCAACCCCGCGACCGCGGCGCCTTCGCCGATCTGCTGCGCGCCTGCGGACGCATCGACGGGCTCGAACGCGTCCGGTTCACCTCACCGCATCCGGCCGAGTTCACCGACGACGTCATCGACGCGATGGCCGAGACGGCGAACGTGTGCCCCGCCCTGCACATGCCGCTGCAGTCAGGCTCGGATCGCGTGCTGCGGGCCATGCGGCGCTCCTACCGCGCCGAGCGCTACCTGGGCATCATCGACAAGGTCCGCGCGGCCATCCCGCACGCCGCGATCACCACCGACCTGATCGTCGGTTTCCCCGGCGAAACCGAGGAGGACTTCGCGGCCACCCTGGACGTGGTCCGGGCGGCCCGATTCTCGGCGGCGTTCACCTTCCAGTACTCCAAACGCCCCGGCACCCCGGCCGCTGACCTGGACGGCCAGCTGCCCAAAGCCGTGGTGCAGGAGCGCTACGACCGGCTGATCGAACTGCAGGAGCGGATCTCCCTGGAGGAGAACCGGGCGCAGGTCGGGCGGACGGTGGAGCTGCTGGTCGCCGTCGGGGAGGGCCGCAAGGATGAGGCCACCGCGCGGATGAGCGGCCGCGCCCGCGACGGCCGGCTGGTGCACTTCAGCCCGGGTGGGCAGCAGGTGCGTCCGGGCGACATCGTCACCACCGTGGTCACCGACGCCGCCCCGCACCACCTGCTCGCCGACGGGCCACTGCTGAGCCACCGCCGCACCCGCGCCGGTGACGCGCAGGAATCCCGGCCGCGCGGTGTCGGGCTGGGCATGCCCGCGGTGGGACAGCCGGCGCCGGCCGCCGAACCGGTGGGGTGCAGCCAATGACCGGCGACGCATTCGACGCGTACAAGGCCGACATCGAGGCCGCGGAACGCCGCGTCGCCCGTGAAATCGACCCCGGCGCAAGGGCGTTGGTGGTTGCCATCCTGGTGTTCGTGCTGCTGGGATCGTTCATCCTGCCGCACACCGGCCACGTCCGGGGCTGGGACCTGTTGTTCGGCAGCGACGACGCCAGCGCGGCCGCGGTGGCGCTGCCGTCGCGGCTGTTCAGCTGGCTGGCGCTGGTTTTCGGCGTCGGATTCTCGATGCTGGCGCTGCTGACCCGACGCTGGGCGGTGGCCTGGGTCGCGCTGGCCGGTTCGGCGGTGGCCAGCGCGCTGGGGCTGTTGGCGGTGTGGTCGCGGCAGACGGTCGCCGAGGGGCAACCGGGACCCGGGGTGGGCTTGGTCGTGGCGTGGATCACGGTCATGGTGTTGACGTTTCACTGGGCTCGGGTGGTGTGGTCGCGCACCGTGGTGCAGCTGGCCGCCGAGGAGGAGCGGCGCCGCGCCGCGGCCCAACGCCAGTCCCAGACCCTGCTGGATGACCTCGACAAGCCCGACGACGGCGGCGACGCCACATCCGACTAGCCGCGCGAGCGTGCGCGATCCCGGCCGCACGCGCGGCGTGTCGGCCGGGGACACGCACGCTCGCGGCCAGGGAGGCTAGGTCCGCAGGGCGTCTTCGGCGGCCGCCGCCCACTGCCGCCACTGCTCGGCGCTGGCTTGCGCCTCCTCGGCGTCCTTGTCCCGGCCCGCCGCCCGGGCCTTCTCGGCCTGGCGTTCAAACTGTTCGGCGCGCGCGCGGAATTGCTCGGCCCGGGCCTGCGCCTGCGGATCGGTCCAGTCCGATTCGGCGGCGTCCCGCACCTTCTTCTCCACCGCGCGCAGCCGTCGCTCCAGCTCGGCGGCGCGCTCCCGCGGCACCTTGCCGATCGCGTCCCACTTGTCGACGATCGAGCGCAGCGCGGCCCGCGCGGCGTCCAGGTTGGCGGTGTCGAGCTTCTCGGCGTCGGCCAGCAGCGCCTCCTTGGCGGCGGCGTTGTCCCGCAGCTCGGCGTCCTTCTCCGCGAACACCGCATTGCGGGCGGTGAAAAACGTGTCCTGGGCGGCCTTGAAGCGCTGCCACAGCGCGTCGTCGACGTCCTTGGCGGCCCGCCCGGCCGCCTTCCATTCGGCCAGCAGCTCGCGAAACGCCGTTCGGGTGGCCGCCCAGTCGGTGGAGTCGGCCAATTCCTCGGCACGGGCGCACAGCCGCTCCTTGGCCGCCCGGGCGCCGGCGCGCTCGCGGTCCAGCTCGGCGAAATGCGATCCGCGGCGCCGGTTGAAGGTCTCCCGGGCCGCCGAATACCGCTTCCACAGCGCGTCGTCGGTCTTGCGGTCCAACCCGGTGATCGTCTTCCACTCGTCGAGGATGGCCCGCAGCCGGTCCCCGGCCGCCTTCCACTGGGTGGCGGTGGCCGCCAGCTCCTCGGCTTCGACCGCCAGCGCCTCCTTGCGGGCGGCCGCCGCGGCGCGATGCTCCTCGCGCCGGGTGCGGTCATCGGCGGCGACGGTCTCGG
>NZ_MLQM01000240.1:0-5890 GCF_001854525.1 Mycobacterium talmoniae | reverse complement strand
GAGCCCGCTCAGTGTCTCGGGGGCCCGGAGATGTATATAAGAGACGGGCCGCGTGAGCGGGGGCGGCCGCCCCCGCCCCCGGGCTGGGTCCCCCCGCCCCACGCGGTCGCCCCGCCGCCGAATTCCCGCCCGCCGCAAGCGTTCCGGGTTCCACCACCACTGGACGAGGCCGAGTTCACCGACCGGCACCAGCGCACGCCGCAGGCGGGGTGGCGGCGCACCGTGCACAAGGCCACCGCCGGACAGGTCAACCTAGGCCCGTCACGTAAGGAGCGCCGGCGGGAGCATCTGCTGGCGCAGATCCGGCAACCCATTACGGGGGACTTCCGCATCGCGGTGTTGTCGATCAAGGGCGGCGTCGGGAAGACCACCACCACACTGGGGTTGGGGTCGGCGTTGGCGATGGTGCGCCATGACCGGGTGATCGCCGTGGATGCCAACCCCGACCGCGGCACGCTGGCCGAGCGGGTCCGGGACTCGTCGACCAGGTCCACCGTGCGTGACCTGCTCTCCGATCCGCATATTCACCGCTACGCCGACGTGCGCAACCACACGCTGATGGCCACCAGTCGGCTGGAAGTATTGGCCAGCGAGCAGGATCCCGCGGTCTCCGAAATCTTCGGCGATGCCGATTACCGGCGCACCGTCGACATCTTGCGGCACTACTACAACATTATCTTGACCGACTGCGGCACCGGTATCATGCACTCGGCGATGTCGGCCGTCTTAGACATGGCGCACACCATCGTGCTGGTCAGCTCACCAGCCATGGATTCCGCCCGTAGCGCCTCGGCCACCTTGGACTGGTTGATGCAGCACGGGCATTCGGGGCTGGTGCGCGGCGCGCACGTGGTGCTGAGCGCCTCGCGACCCGGGTCGGCGGCGTTGAAGCTCGACAAGCTCTACGAGCATTTCGAAACTCGCTGTCGCTCTGTTCATCTGATTCCGTTCGACCCGCATCTGAGCGAAGGGGCTGACGTCGACCTCGGGCTGCTCAAACCGGCGACCATGGACGCCTATCTCGATCTGGCCGGTGCGGTGGCAGAGGACTTCGGCCGGCTGCGGGCACCTCGCGAGCAGCAATGACAGCCAACTCAGCCAACAGCAAGTTGCCCGCACTGCGTCGCGAATAGCGAAATTGTCAGACCCGAATGCGCGAGTAGGGCGGGTGACACACGATGGAACTCAACGATGAATACCCTTGCGGCTTGAGACAATTCGCTTGTCGATGACAAACAGGCTCGGTAACGCCGAGGGCCACCCATCTCGTGAACAGGATACGTATCGGTACCGTTCGGCGAAGCGTTCGCAGCGGCGGGTCGGTATCGAACGGCTTGACCGGCTGGATGTGATCGGGCTGCCGGACAAGGCGATCGGCCCGGCCAAGCAGCGCAACCCCCGTGTTGAGAACCTGGCTCGCGGGCTCGCGCCGCGCACGGATAGGAATCGGATTCGCTGTCGGCGCCAAATACCACTCCACGATGTGGCGGGTCCTGGCTTGGGTCACCGAAACCGATTGACACACCAGCGATTGACGTGCCTGACGCTCAGGTCGTCGAGTTGGGCTACCCCGCCCGCAAGGCTGGTCGGCGGCCACCCACCTGCTGATCCCGCGGGTGCGGCTAGCCCCCGAACAGTTCCCACCGATCCGCGCTCGCGGCGCTGCCGCACCCTGCATCCCAACCAGCGCGCGTTGCCGCTGTCCAAACTCATGCACGTCCGATGCGATCTACGCCTACTCGTTGATCGCGACCAACCTCGACGTCGCGGCGGTCGAGCACTCGTCCGACACCGCACCGGCGGCTCCTAGCCGCTCCAGACCGGCTGATCCAACGTAACCGATCATCCGCACACCCGAAGGTATTCACCGAATCGGGCCAGACCCATCGGGGCTGACGCATCCGACCCTGTTGGACTTCCAGCGGCCGAATTATCCTCTGATGCCTTGGGCCAGACCCCGATCCAGCGCGGCCATGTCGTCTTGCTGCTGGACCCCGTCTACCTGTATCGCCGAAAGCTCGTGGATTATGTCCTGAAGGCATGAGTCGATCTCGTGGTGTGCCGCGGTGATTTCGGTCCCAGTCGTCCCCTTGAAGCCCTCCGGCAGATCCACCTGGAATACTTGGCGGACCGTGTCAGTTAGTTCACTGACATTATCGATGACTCTTTTGATGTGGTCCAAGCCTTCATGGGCCTCGGAGAAATTATGGAAAACGAGGTCGTCGCCGCCAACAGTCATGTAACTATCCTTTCAGAGATTTCCATACGATATGTTCAAATCGGATACTTGCGCAAACACGTCTAAGTGCAGTCCTATTATGTCCCGGACCCGGCCTGCGCGGCGATCTGATCTCCGGCGCTGTGAGCCTGTTCCTTGATGGTATCCAACCGCTGGACGACTTGCCTGATGTCGTCGTACTTTTCTTCTATTTTTCGACCAAACAAGGTGGCGTTATGGCTGCGCCACGGACCCAGGGTGAGGTCGTCTGCTTCTTGCTTAATTCTGTCAGCCAACTCATGCGCATGTCGGACGTGCTCGTCGATGTCTTGCAGCGCCTTTTTAACTTGCGCTGGTTCTAATGCGACCAGACTATTTTCTGTCATCGGCTTCTCCTTCTTGCTTTTCCGAACGTGATACCGGGCAATGTTAACTCCTAGAAAACGCTTTCGTTTCTGTGATGTCTAGAAACACCCCCATCCGCCGTCAGAAAGCTCGACCAGTTGCCCAATCGCCTGCCCGATCGCATGGTCCGATCCCGGCTTCAGCGTGCTCCACAATTGTCCACTGGGCGAGGCGCTCGGCGCGCCGACAATCCGACCCCGTTTGGTATAAAACACCCCCACAGCCGCCGGACGCCGCGAAATGCGGTCGGCGTCGGCCGACAGCGCGTAATAGACGATCTCAGCGAACGCCGCCCGGGATGCCAGCGCCGAGCCGAGCAGCATGGCCGCCCGCGGTTCGGCACCTAAGGCCCGGATCCGGTCGGCCAGCTGCGCGGGGTCATGGGTTCCGCTCAGGTTTTGGCTCATCGTCTCCAGCGGCGCGCCCACCGGCGTGACCTGGGCGGCCTCGGCCCGCGGCAGCTCCGCGAGCAGCGCCCGGGTGACGGTATCCAAACCACCATCACCCTCGATCACCCGCAGCGCGATCTCGTTGCCAACCCGGCGTGCCAGCACCGCGAGTCGACCGCGCCGCACCAGGGCCAGCCGGGCGATGCCTTCCGGGGTAACCAGCCGCATGGCCAATTCGCGATCCGGCCGTTGCAGGGCCTGCAGCAGCGGCACCAGCTCGGCCGACACTTCCCCGTCGGTGATCAGGCCGCGGGATACGAGGGTGCCGGTGGCGTGGTCGAGCGCCGCGGTAAGCATCTCCACGGTGCCGTGTCGGGGCCGGATGCCCAGTACCACCGGGAAGCTCTGGATCCCGATCCGCGCCGCGATGGCCTGCAACTCGTCGTCGGTGACGGTGTACTGCGGCGGGGCGGCGGTGGTCATCGGCTCGCCTCCCGATCTCCACCGATCACCGGCGGCGACACCCACCGGTCGGACACCTGCTGCAGGGTGCGTTCCGGCTCGTCGGCGAAGCCCTCCACCGTGCGTTCCGGCGCGGCCAGTTCATCGAAGATGCCGGTGTTGGGTCCCCAACTGACATTGGACACGGTGAACGGCGCATCGTTTTGCTGCGCCGCCGGCAGCCAGGACTGCCCGGCGCTATCCGAAAGTCCGGCACCCGGCTCGCCGCCGCCCTCCATCGGGGCCGCCGGCCGGACCGACTCGTGCTCACGCTCCTGGTTGTTGCCGCGCCCCATCGCACCCATCGGGCCGTAGGCGCCGCGGCCCATTCCGCCGCCGCTGCCCGAACCGCCGTTATTGAACGGGGTCTTTTTCAGATCCTTGGCTTCTTCGCTGGTCTTGATCGGGGTGGCCATCATCGGCGTCAGCTGCCGCGGCGCCTTGCCGCCGCCGCCGTGGCCGCCGCCGCCCTTACCGCCGGATTTACCCTCTTTCTCGGACTTCAACGCGTCGCCGTTGACGACCTGCGGAGGCAGTGGCTGCTCCCACGGCTCGGCGAATTCGGCGACGGCGTCTTCGTAACGGGTCATCACCGTCGCGGCGTCCGCTTGGTCCGCGTTGGCGGCCTCGTCGAACTCGGCGAAGGTGCCGTTGAGGATCGCGCCGTTGTAGGCCCCCAGCGACGCCATCATGTCCTGGGTCGCCTTGGCCTCGATGGCCTCCGAGACACTCGGCATGGACAAGATTGCCACCGTGTTGGCGACCGCGGCTTCCTCGATGCGTTGCCCGTTGCCGGCCGCACTCAACGCGAACGCCTGCAGCCACTTACCGAACTCCACCAGCTTGCGGGCCACGGCATCGGAGCCGTCGCTGCGCCACGAGGCCTGGAACCGCTCGATAATCTTGTCGTAGTCGGCGGACACCCGGGCGAGTTCGTTGGCCACCCGGATCCAGGCCGCCCCGGCTTCGCCCACCGAGGCGGGGCCGGGGCCATCGGTGAGGTCGCGCGCCAGCTGTTCAGTGCTCCGCGATTCCCACACCACATTGGTGAATCCCATGCTGCGACCTCCCCCCTTTACCTATTTCACTTGACTCGGACCGAAATCGACCATTTGCTGCGGCGAATCAGGCCAGGTCCGTCTCCTGGATCCGGCCCGAATGCCCACGCAGCGTCGCCGCCACTTCCGTCAGCTCAGTAGCGGTCTGATCCGACGCCTTGGTAAACGACGCGTGGACCTCGTTGGTCGTTTTGGCGACCCGTTGCGACACCTCGTCGCGGCCCGACGCCACCACGGTGAGGTTGGGCGCCTCGGTTTGCATAACGTGCTGTACCCGCTGGGCCAGCTCGTCGATTTGCTTGGTCACGTCACCGACCTCACCGGGTCGGATTGAGATGTCACTCTTCTCGGCCATGTCCGTACTCCTTAGATTCGTAGTTCAACATCGGGGTCCGCATGGGGATCGGCTTCGCCGATCACCGGCGGCGCGACGGTGCCGAGATCCCCAACGATCTCCCCGCCCTGATCCGAGGTATGCAAGAACGACGCCGACGTGTGGCTGCCGTTGCTGGCCCCCGCTTTGTTGCCGGCGGCCCCGGCCATACCGGCGCCGCCCATCATGCCGGCGCCGCCCATGCCGGCACCCCCGACCGCCGGCCGGGCCGCGGCTGCCTGTGTCGGTGCCGACTCTTGCTGCAGCATCGGCGAGCCGGGCGGCGCGGCCAGTGCTCGCGCTGCCGGGGTGGCCATCCCGCCGCCACCACCAGCGCCCGCGCCACCTGCGCGGGACGCCGCGCTCGCGAGGTGGGCCGCCCCGCTACCGGCGGACGTGGCGGCGCCCGATGCTCCTTGCCCGGCAGCCTGGCTCATCTGTGAAATCATTTGGGTCCCGGCTTGGGTGCCCGCCTGGACCCCCTGGGTCAACAACTGGGTGCCCATCATGATCGGCATCATGCCCGCCTGCATCGCCGGACCCGCCATGCTCATCGCCATCGAGAGCATCGGGCCGAGCATCCCCATTAGCTCTGTCGGGGCCCCGGTGACGGCTTCCGGGGCGCCGGTGGCGGCGGTGGCACCCGCTTGCGCCGTCAGCGTGGATTCCAACTCGCCGATGAGCTGGCCCATTCTGCCGGCGGTCTCACCGACCGTCTCGCCCATGCCCGGCAGGCTGAACGGCACCTCGCCGCTGAGCTCCTGCAGCCGTTCGTGGCACTCCTCGAGGATCTCCGTCAATCGCGAATAGCCCTGGGCGGCGTTGGCCATCGCCGTCGTGCCGTGGCCGGCGATGCCGGCGCCCTGCGCCCCGATCGCGGCCTGATTCCCCAGGTTTGCCGTGGTCTTGGCGAGGTGTCCGGCGGCCCCGGCGCCCGACCATCCCC
>NZ_MLQM01000239.1:0-5901 GCF_001854525.1 Mycobacterium talmoniae | reverse complement strand
GGCGGTGGGGTTGTGGTGGCGCGCCGACCGGGCAGGGCGGGATCGGCTGCGGGTGCTCGGCGCGAGCCTGGCAGCGGTCGGGGTGGTGGCGGCGGGTTTCGGGTGTGCGGTGGCGTTGCGCGCCGACGCGGTCCGCCACCACCCGGTCACCGCGGCGTTCGGCATGGTGGCGCCGGTGACGGTTACCCCGAGCGAAAGCGCGGTCGCGGTGGGTGGCCGCCGGCTGATGTTTCGGGCCACGCTGCAGCGCCTCGGCGGCGACGCTGCGTCGGGCCGGGTGGTGGTGTTTGCGCCCACGGTGGACTTCGGCGAGCTGATGGTGGGCCGGCCGATGACGTTTCGGGCCCGGATCACCCGACCGACCCGCCGCGACCTGACCGTCGCGGTGCTGACCGCCACCGGCGCGCCCAGGCTGGGCCGGGCCGGGCCGACCCAGCGCGCCGCCCACGCCGTCCGCACCCGGTTCGCCGCCGTCGCCGCCGAGGCGCTGCCCGGCGAGCAGGCCCGGATCTTGCCGGCGCTGGTGCTCGGCGACACCTCGGCGGTCACCGCCACCACCAGCCGGGAGTTCCGCGCCGCCAACCTGACGCACCTGATGGCGGTGTCGGGGGCCAACGTCACCATCGTGTGCGGGGCGGTGCTGTTCCTGGCGCGGCTGGTCGGGCCCCGGGCGGCGGTGGCGCTGGCCGCGCTGGCCCTGGTGGTGTTCGTCGTCGTGGTCCAGCCCACGGCCAGCGTGTTACGGGCGGCGGTGATGGGCGCGATCGCGCTGCTGGGGGTGCTGTCGTCGCGGCGCCGACAGGCGATTCCGAGCCTGTCGGCCGCCGTGCTGGTGTTGATGGTGGCCGCCCCGCAGCTCGCCGTCGACATCGGGTTCGCGCTGTCGGTGGTGGCGACCGCGGCGCTGATCGTCCTCGCGCCGGTGTGGTCGCGGGGACTGGTGGCGCGCGGCTGGCCCAAACCGGCGGCCGATGCGGTGTGCGTGGCGTGCGCCGCGCAGGCGGTGACCGCGCCGCTGATCGCCGCGATCTCGGGCCGGGTCAGCCTGGTCGGCGCGGTCGCCAACCTCGCGGTGGCGGCGCTGATCGTGCCGATCACCGTGCTGGGCAGCGCGGCCGCCGCGCTGTGCGTGTTGTGGCCGGCCGCCGCCCAACTGTTGATCCGATTCACCGGACCGGAACTGTGGTGGGTGAGCCGGATCGCGCACTGGACCGCCGGCCTGCCCGGCGCGACAATGCCGGTTCCGGGCGGGGTGCCCGGCGCCGCGGCGGTGGCGGCGGCGACGACGGTCGCGGTGGCGGCGTGGCGGTGGCGGTGGTTTCGGGTGGCCGCCGGCGGTGCCGCGGTGTGCCTGTTCGCCTGGTCGGCATCCGGGGTGCTCACCGGCCAGGTCGGTGCGCTGTCGGGCCCGCGTGACACGATTGGCGGGTGAGCCAACCGGTTTCGCCGCTGCACCTGGTCCTCGGGGATGAAGAGCTGCTGGTCGAGCGGGCCGTGGCGAGCGTGCTGCGCGCGGTGCGCGCGCAGGCCGGCGCCGACGACATTCCGGTGGACCGGCTGCGGGCCGGGGACGTCGACACCCACGAGCTCGCCGAGCTGTTGAGCCCGTCGTTGTTCGCCGACGAGCGGGTCGTCGTGCTCGACGCCGCCGGCGAGGCCGGCAAGGACGCGGCCGCACTGATCGCGTCCACCGCCGCCGACATGCCGTCGGGCACCGTGCTGGTGGTGGTGCACTCCGGCGGCGGACGCGCCAAGGCGCTGGCCGGCCAGTTGCGGGACCTCGGCGCCCAAGTGCATCCGTGCGCGAAGATCACCAAACCCAGCGAGCGCGCCGACTTTGTCCGGGCCGAGTTCAAGGCGCTGCGGGTCAAGGCCACCGAGGAGACGGTGACCGCGCTGCTGGACGCGGTGGGCTCCGATATCCGGGAACTGGCGTCGGCCTGCTCGCAGCTCGTGGCCGACACCGGCGGACACGTCGATGCCGCCGCGGTGCGCCGCTACCACAGCGGCAAGGCGGAGGTGAAGGGCTTCGACATCGCCGACAAGGCCGTCGTCGGGGATGTTGCCGGCGCCGCCGAGGCGCTGCGCTGGGCGATGCTGCGCGGCGAACCGCACGTCGTGCTGGCCGACGCGCTGGCCGAGGCCGTGCACACCATCGCCCGGGTCGGTGCGCGGTCGGGGGATCCCTACCGGCTGGCGGGGGAGTTGGGGATGCCGCCGTGGCGGGTGCAAAAGGCCCAGCGGCAGGCGCGGCGCTGGTCGCGCGACAGCGTGGCCGAAGCGCTGCGCCTGGTGGCGGCGCTCAACGCCGACGTCAAGGGGGCGGCCGCCGACGCCGACTACGCGCTGGAAGCCGCGGTGCGCAAGGTCGCCGAACTGGTGGCGGACTAGGGGTGCCGATGGCGCCGACTGTGCGATCTCATACGCGATACCCCGGATAGGCGTATCAAACCGCACAATCGCGAACGGCGGAGTCGGCATTGTGCGCCGAGCAGACGCAAAAGCCCCCATTCCTGACGAAATGAGGGCCTTTTACGTCTGCTCGCGCGGGCTAAGCGCGGCGACTCAGAGCTTGTTGAACGCGCGGGCCAGCGCCGACTTCTTGTTCGCGGCCTGGTTCTTGTGGATCACGCCCTTGCTGGCGGCCTTGTCCAGCTTGCGGCCGGTCGCCACCAGCAGTTCGGCGGCCTTGTCCTTCTCGCCGGCCTCGGTGGCCTCGCGGAATGCGCGGACCGCGGTGCGCAGCGACGACTTCACCGACTGGTTACGCAGCCGGGCGCGCTCGTTGGTGCGGATGCGCTTTTCCTGCGACTTGATGTTGGCCACGCGTTAATTCCTTCTCAAAATCTCGGCTTGGGGTGCCTCAGGGCATTCGGGCGCCTGGGCAGCGACTGTTCAGGTTACCAGCCGCCGCGTCGATCTCCCAAAGCGGAACGTCGCTGGCCTTGGCAAAGGGAGAGCAACCGCGACGCCGGCGGGACAGCGTTGATGCGTTGATGCGATAGCATCATTTCATGCGTACGACCGTCGACCTCGATGACGATGTGGTCGCGGCGGCCCGCGAACTGGCGGCCAGCGAGCGGCGATCGCTGGGTGCGGTGATCTCGGAGCTGGCCCGTCGCGGCCTTGCGCCCGCGCGCGTCGAATCGGACAACGGGTTGCCGGTAATCCGGGTGCCGGCCGGGACACCGGCGATCACCCCCGGCATGGTCCGGCGCGCCCTCGACGAGGACTGAGACGCGGTGGCGCTGCTCGATGTCAATGCCCTGGTCGCGTTGGTGTGGGATTCACACATCCACCACGTGCGCATGCGAGAGTGGTTCGCCGCCAACGCATCACATGGCTGGGCCACCTGCCCGATCACGGAAAGCGGCTTCATCCGCGTCTCGGCCAACCCCACAGTGTTTCCCAGCCCGATCGGGATCGCCGACGCGGTGCGGGTGCTGACCGCGTTGCGGACCGTGGCACGCCATCGGTTCCTGACCGATGATGTGTCGATCACCGACGACGACGTTCCTCGCATCGTCGGACACCGTCAGGTGACCGACGCGCACCTGCTGACCCTGGCGCGGCGCCGCGGCATCCGCCTGGTCACCTTCGACGGCGCCGTAGCCGCCCTGGCGCAGGGTCGCGACGTGGAACTGCTCCGCGTGCTCTGACCCGCGCCTAACGTCGGCCGTATGACCGATCCGGCGCGGGACGGCGGGCGCGAGCGGCCGGCTGGTTTGTCGCTGGCCTTGCCCGCCGCGACGTGTCTGGTGGTGCTGGTGGGCGGTTTGGGATACGCGGTGGCGTTGGGCGGTGTGATGCCGTTGCCCTACGGGTCGGCCGCCGCGGTGCTGGACTATGTCCGCACCCAGCACGCGGCGGTGCAGGTCAGCGCCGTCACCGCGTTGGTGTCCGCGGTGCCGCTGGGGATCTACGCCGCGATGGCCAGCGCCCGGCTGCGTCAACTCGGGATGACCCCCGCCGCGATGATCGCGCTCGGCGGCGGCCTGCTGGCGGCCGGGGCGCTGGGTCTGGCCGGGTTGGTGGCGGGGGTGCTGGCCCGCCCGGAGGTCACCGCAGAGCCGGCCGTGGTCCACGCGCTGTACTACCTGGTGTTCCTCACCGGCGGAACCGGGCATATCGTCGCGCTCGGGCTGCTGCTGACCGCAATGGCGGTGCCCAGCCTGGTCCTTGGTCTGTTGCCGCGGCCGGTGGCGTGGGCGGGTCTGGTGCTCGCGGCCATCGCCGAATTGACGACGCTGGTGCTGGTCTGGCCCGCCGTCGCCCCGCTGTTGCCGATCGCGCGGCTCGGCGGTCTGGTGTGGCTGATCGTCGCCGGGGCGTTGCTGCCCACCAGCCGCGCCCCGTGACGGTCGCCTACTTGCCGGCCAGGATCAGGTACTGCGCCGAGATCTGCTGTTTGACGTCCTTCTCGTCATCCGAAAACGCGGTGAAGGCGTACCGGCCGATCCGCGCGACGCACTTGTAGTGCCAGGCGACCCGCTGCATCGACACCGGCGCCGTCTTCGCTGCCGCCCCTTTGGTCCGAGTGAAACAGCGGGCCGACGGGTAACCGGGCACCCCGGTCGCGGTGGGTTTGACCTCCGGCGCCTCGCTGATCTGCTTGGCGATCCAGTTGACCACTCGTGTAGACGCACCGGAACTAGGCGTTTGATACACCGTCGTCAAGAGTTGTGTTACCCAGACGACCCCGGCGTCGCGGAACAGCGTCGCCGCGTCGACGGGATCGTCCTCGAAGTGCAGCCAGGCAGTGGGCCGCCACGCCCCGTCGCTGAGCCCGGCCTCGCCGACGCCCGGTGCCTGCAGGGTGTGGGCCAGTAACGAGCCGGTCGGGTCTTTCGGCAGGTCGCCCAGCTTTGCCGGTTCGGTCGGCTCAAACTCGTCGATCAAGCGTTCCTGCTTGATCAGCGCGTTGTCGATGAGTCGACTGGCACTGCTTTCGTTGTTGTTGTCGTTCGTGACTGCGGCGGACTCGTAGAAGACGTACGGTCCGTGCACGAAGAAGGTGTCGATCGCGATGCCGCCGGCGTCGTCGTAGGCCGAGGCAATCGCCGCGGGATGGTCGGTGAGGGTCAGCGGCCGTCGGGGCGCCTCGCGGGTCTGCGGAACCGCGCCCGCCATTTCGCCGGCAGCCGCCGCAGCCGAACCCGGGTCGGGGAACCGCAGCACCATATTGCGTAACTCGCGGTGCGGGAAGGAGCCCCGCGTCACCCGATAACTGGAGAAGCCGGAGATGAATCCGTGTGCGACCGCGATCTCGGGCAGTGGGTCCGGTAAATCGAACGAGGTGGGAATGAACGACGCGATGGGGGCGGTGAAACCCAGCTTCTCAAGGGGTGGTTGTTGTCGCAGGTCGACGTTGACCTGCCACGGGCCGACCACGTTTTCGGCGATCCGATGCGCTTCGAAGTGGGAACCTCCGCTGCCCGCTGTGCCGAACGGTTCGCGGGCCACGATCGGATAGTTGCCGGTGTCCAGCAGTGCCACGATCGCGGCATCGGGATCAGCTGGTGCTCGCACCGCCACACCGGCCACGGTCGACGTGCAGCCCGCCAGCGTCGCCACGGTCAACAGTGCGCCGAGGATGCGAGCGGCTGATCTTCGCATGTTGTCTCTTCCCCGGCTCCTGCGCTCTTCGTTGGCATCAGCCTACGGTCCGGTTCGGTCGGAGCCGGGTTGTGGCACGGGCGACGGAGACGACGGCGACCGCGGCGCTATTGCCGCCGATCGGGGCGTCGCGGCCGCGATAAGCTCCCTGGGACTTCTCGCCTTCGACACCAGGGGGACGCATGACAGAAGGCGTTACGAGCCCGGAACCGCGCAACCCGGTGGCGGTTATCCGCCTTCCCCGTCGGGGGGCTACCCGCCGCCCGCTCCGGGTGGTTACCCACC
>NZ_MLQM01000238.1:0-5905 GCF_001854525.1 Mycobacterium talmoniae | reverse complement strand
ACGCTGTCGCTGAAGGCGGCCGCCGCCGCGCTGGGGGCGCCGAAGGCGATGTTGGCCGACCCGGCGGCGGCCCAGCGATCCACCGGCTACGTGGTGGGCGGCATCTCCCCGCTCGGCCAGCGCCGAGCGCTCCCGACGGTGGTGGACTCCTCGGCGCTGCAGTGGGATCGGGTGTTTTGCAGCGCCGGCAAACGAGGCTGGGAAGTGGCGCTGGCCCCGGCCGACCTGATTGCGCTGACCGATGCGGTCACCGCGGCGATCCGGGCAGCATAGGGTGACCACCATGTCGCTTTCCGGGAAAACCATGTTCATATCCGGGGCCAGCCGCGGGATCGGGCTGGCGATCGCCAAACGGGCCGCCCGCGACGGCGCCAATGTCGCGTTGGTCGCCAAGACCGCCGAACCGCACCCCAAGCTGCCCGGCACGGTGTACACCGCGGCCAAGGAGATCGAGGAGGCCGGCGGCCAAGCGCTGCCGATCGTCGGCGATATCCGCGATGGCGAGTCGGTCGAGGCCGCGGTGGCCCAAGCGGTGGCCCAGTTCGGCAGCATCGATATCTGCGTGAACAACGCCTCGGCGATCAACCTGGGCTCCATCACCGAGGTGCCGCTCAAGCGCTTCGATCTGATGAACGGCATCCAGGTGCGCGGCACCTACTCGGTCTCGCGGGCCTGCATCCCACACATGAAGGGCCGGGACAACCCGCACATCTTGACCCTGTCCCCGCCGATCCGGTTGGAGTCCGAGTGGCTCAAGCCGACCGCGTACATGATGGCCAAATTCGGGATGACGCTGTGCGCGCTGGGCATGGCCGAGGAATTGCGCGCCGACGGGATCGCGTCCAACACGCTGTGGCCGCGCACCCTGGTCGCGACCGCGGCCGTGCAGAACCTGCTCGGCGGTGACGAGGCGATGTCGCGGGCCCGCAAACCCGACGTCTACGCCGACGCGGCGTACGTCATCCTCAACAAGCCCGCCACCGACTACACCGGCAACTCGGTGCTGTGTGAGGACGTCCTGGTGGAATCCGGGGTGACCGACCTGTCGGTGTATGACTGCACCCCGGGCGGCGAGCTCGGGGTCGACCTGTGGGTCGACACACCCAACCCGCCGGGATACCGCCAGCCGTAGGCCGCGCCGACGGTGCCCGAGGTCTTTGTCGAAAGCGAGTTCGCGCCGCTGCGCACCGTGGTGCTCGCGCAGTCCGAGCTGGCGCTGCCCGCGACCATCCTGGATTCGGCGGAGCTGGACTTCCTGCCGCCCGGCGCCGCCGAAAACGTGCCCGTCGGACAGGATTTCGGGGTGGCCTGCCCGGAGCGGCAACGGACCTGGGAGCGGGAACGACAGCAACTCGACGCGGTGTTGCGCAAGCACGGCGTCGAGGTGCTGCGGCCGCGGCTGCTGACCGAGGCCGAGAAGGCCGGCACCGACGGCTACGCCAATTTCTTTGTGCGCGACCCGTTCTTCACCATCGGCAACGTGGTGATCGAGGGTTCGCTGCGCTTCGGCTACCGCCGCCGTGAGGTATTGACGATGCGCGACATCCTGGCCGAACGGGTCTATCCGGCGCCGTGCAGCTATGTCGCGGCGCCGGCCCCCGAGATCGCGGCCGCCGACGACGCTACGCTGGGACCGGGTCCGTTCCTGGAGGGCGGCGACGTCCTGGTGCTCGGCAAGCACGTCTTCGTCGGGACCTCGGGTCTGGCGTCCAACGAACTCGGCGCGCGCTGGCTGCAGAAGCTGCTGGCACCGCTGGGGTACACCGTTGAGGTGGTCCGGTTGAGGCGCGAGATGCTGCATCTGGACTGTGCGCTCGGATTGATCCGCGACGGACTGGTGGTGGTGTGCGAGGAGGCGCTGCTCGACGGCATCCCGGACATCCTGAAATCCTGGTCCAGGATCACGGTTTCGCTGCCGGAGGCCAAAGAGCTGGCCACCAACGGGCTGCCGATCGGTCCCGAGGTCTACATCACCGATCCGGTGTTCGGCCGCATCGGCGAGCAGCTGGAGCGCGCCGGCATCACGGTCGAATACGTCGACTTCGCGATCAGCCGGTCGTTCGGCGGCGCGTTTCGGTGCAGCACCCAGCCGCTGCTGCGGTGCAGTTAGCGCGCCAGCAGGGCGTGCACGGCATCGGCGAACGCCGCGGTGGTGAAGCAGGTGGGTTCGGCGAATTCTTCGAGGGTGAGCGCGTCGTTCCAGTTGGCGTCAGCGGCGGTGCGCAGCAGCGGTTTGGTCATCGCCACCGCGTGCGCCGGCAACGCGGCCACCCGGGAACACCATTCGTCGGCCACGGTCAGCAGTTGCTCATGGGCGACCACCTCATGCACCAGCCCCAGTCGCTGGGCGGCGGGGGCGTCGATGTGCTCGCCGCGCAGGTAGTAGGCCAGCGCGCCCTGATAGCCCAGGCGCCGGGTCAACGCCCAACTGGTGCCGACCTCCGGGAGCAGACCCAGCCGACCGAATGCCGGCACCAGCACCGCGCGTTCGCTGGCGATGGTCAGGTCGCAGGTCAGCGCCCAGGCCAGCCCGACCCCGGCGGCCGCGCCGTTGAGCGCGGCAACGAAGATGGTGTCGGAGGTGGCGATAAGCCGTGCGATGCCGCCGAATTCACGACGGATCCAGCGCCATACATCGGCCACCCCCTCCGGCTCGGGGTCGGCGCGCCGCTCGGTGACGGTGCGCATCATCGTCAAGTCGCCGCCGGCGCTGAATCCCGGATCGGCGCCGGTCACGACGACCGCGCGGACGTCGGTGTCGGCCGCCAATTCCGCCAGCGCGCACCGCAGTTGCCGTACCAGCGGCGCGGACAGCGCGTTGAGCCGGTCGGGTTCGTCGAGCGTCACCACCGCGCGATCACCGCGGTGCTCGACCCGGACCCGACGGGGCGCCCGCGGGTCGTCACCGTCGGCGACCATCCGCGTGTAAAGCGATTCTGTCACCGGTCGTCCTCCTCGCTAGCGTTGGCGCGCAACGCCGTCCACGCGGCGTCGGCGAAGGTCTTGATGGCGCCGCGCGGCATTTTCGGCTCCGACCCGGCGATCCAGTGCCGGCTAAACTCCTGCGCGGGCCCGAACCACAACGCGGCGGTGATCCCGGGCTGCATCCGCCGCAGCGCGCCGTAGGCCTGGTGTGGACGCCACCAGTCCGCGATGGCGGTGAAGAACTCGCGGTTGGACTCCCGCAACGCGGCGCTGTCGAGCCGGTCGCCGAGCAGCAAGGCCGCCTCGGCGCGGTGGGCCGCCACCCACCGCAGGTGATGCTCGACGCCGCCGCGGATCCCGCCCTCGGCGCTGCCGTGGTCACGCAACATGGCGAGGAAGCCGCCCTGATACTCGGCCATCACCTGGGCGTACACGGCCGCCGCCAGCGCCGGCTTGTCGGGGAAATGGTGATACAGCGCGCCGACGCTCACCTTGGCCTCGCGGCGGACCTCGTCCAGCGTGGCGGCCAGTGCCCCGTCGAGCGCGAACCGGCGGCGCGCCACGTCCAGCAGCTTGCCCCGCGCGTCCGATCTGGGCACGAGGAATACTCTAGCAATACCGAGGGATCCTCGGTAGGTGTCCGCGCCGGGTTCAGACCGGCGGTGGCTCGATCCGCTGAATGGTGGTGACCCGATCGAGGGAGCGGTCGAAGGACGCGACGCGACCCACGGCGGTGCTTTCGGCGCACGCGACCAAATACGCCTCGGCGAAGTCAATTCGGTCGATCTCATACACCTCGATCGCGCGAAGGAGCAGCGCCGGATCTACGCAAACGATCGCGTCGAACGCGATGAGCGACCGCATCGCTTGAGCGATTTGGCCACGCGGCGCGTCGTAGAACGACTCCAGCACATCCACCGTCTCGGCCACCACGAGGTCGGTCAACAGCAACTCCTGGTCGCCGCCCAGATACGACGTCACGCGGGCCGCCAACTCCGGCGGGTCGCCGGTCAGATGGCGAACCAGGATGTTTGTGTCGATGAACGCGCTCACCGCCGAGCCGCGCCGCGCTCCGATCTGGTCCGGCGAATCACGTCGTCCCAGGCGACGTTGCGTTTGGCCGCGGGCACCTGGATCGTGCCCGCCAGAGCGAGAAAGTCCGGTGTCCGGGCCAGCACGGCGCGATCTCCCTCGACGCGGAACACGACCTCGTCTCCCGCCGCTATGCCGAGCGCGTCCCGCACCACTTTGGGGATGGTGACCTGCCCCTTGGAGGTCACCGTGGCGGCCGCATCCATCCTTGCTCCTTACTTTACTCCGTAAGTAAGGATACTCCGGTTGTGCCTGCGTGACGTCTGCGGACAGCAGCCGGCCGGTGCCGCACCGCGAACGTGCGGCCCGGTCGCCTCAGCTGCGGCCTTAGCGGCGTTTGGTCCCGGGCGACAACAGAACGTCGGAAGTTGAGCGGTTCACGACGTCGCCGCGTCGCGGTGCCGCTGCCAAAGTGAACCGCACTGTGACGTTCCTTATCGAGAGGTAACCCGACATGACAACGCAAATCCACACCGGCGCGCAGGGCACCGTCGGCGCCCCTGCGGGTGGCTGGCGAGACAGAAAACGCTATCTGTGGTTGTTGGGGCTGTTCGTGCCCACCATGCTGTTTTTGATGCTGCCCATCGTGTGGGGACTCAACAGCCTCGGCTGGCACACCGGATCGCAGCTGCCGTTCTGGATCGGGCCGATCCTGCTGTATGTCCTGTTGCCGACGCTGGACCTGTGGGTCGGCTCCGATGGCCAGAACCCGCCCGATGAGGCGATGCAGCGGCTGGAGAACGACAAGTATTACCGCTACGCGACCTACGCCTACCTCCCGTTCCAGTACGCCAGCGCCATCTTCGGCGCCTACCTGTTCACCGCGTCGGACCTGGGCTGGCTCGGTTTCGACGGGTCGCTGGGCTGGCTGGGCAAGATCGGGGTGGCGATGTCGGTCGGCACCGTCGGCGGGGTCGGCATCAACACCGCCCACGAACTCGGCCACAAGCGCGAAAACCTGGAGCGGTGGCTGGCCAAGATCACCCTCGCGCAGGTCTGCTACGGGCACTTCTACATCGAGCACAACCGCGGCCACCACGTGCGGGTAGCCACCCCCGAAGACCCGGCATCGTCGCGGTTCGGCGAGACGTTCTGGGAGTTTTTGCCGCGCACCGTCTTTGGCAGCCTCCGCTCGGCGGTGGAGCTGGAGGCCCAGCGGATCCGCCGGTTGGGCCGCAACCCGTGGAACCCGGCGACGTGGCTGGGCAACGACGTGCTCAACGCCTGGGCGATGTCGGTGGTGTTCTGGGCGGTGCTGATCGCGATCTTCGGGCCGACGCTGATCCCGTTCGTGATCATCCAGGCGGTCTACGGCTTCAGCCTGCTGGAATCGGTGAACTACCTCGAGCACTACGGCTTGGTACGCCAGAAGACGGCCGGCGGCCGCTACGAGCGCTGCACCCCGCAGCACAGCTGGAACTCCGACCACATGGTGACCAACCTGTTCCTGTACCACCTGCAGCGGCACAGCGACCACCACGCCAACCCGACCCGGCGCTACCAGACCCTGCGCAGCATGGACGGTGCACCCAACCTGCCCGCCGGGTACGGCTCGTTGATCGCGGTGACGTACTTCCCGCCGGTGTGGCGGCGGCTGATGGATCACCGGGTGCTGGCGCACTACGACGGCGACATCACCCGCGCCAACATCCACCCCCGCGTCCGCACCAAGGTGCTGGCCCGCTACCGGGCGGTGGCGGCCTGATGGCCGCCTACCGCTGCCCGGGCTGCGGCTACGTCTACGACGAGGCCACCGGCGCCCCGCGCGAGGGCTTTCCGGCCGGCACCCCCTGGCACCAGATTCCCGACGACTGGTGCTGCCCGGACTGCGCGGTCCGGGAGAAGCTCGACTTCGACCCGATGGAGGTAGCGAAATGACCGACTACAA
>NZ_MLQM01000237.1:0-5936 GCF_001854525.1 Mycobacterium talmoniae | reverse complement strand
CCCCCCCCCCCCAAGCCCGACAACCCCCACCCACCACCCGGGCCGCCCCCCGCAACGAGGCCGCCGTCAAGGACACCGCCGCGGCCATCGCGGCCCGCGGCGGCGTCGCGCACGCCTACCCCCTCGACGTCGCCGACGCCGAGGCCGTCGAGGCGTTCGCCGCGCAGGTGGGCGCCGAGCACGGGGTGCCCGACATCGTGGTCAACAACGCCGGCATCGGGCAGGCCGGCCGGTTCCTGGACACTCCCACCGAACAGTTCGACCGGGTGCTCGACGTCAACTTCGCCGGGGTGGTCAACGGCTGCCGGGCGTTCGCGCGGCGACTGGTCGAGCGGGGCACCGGCGGGCACATCGTCAATGTGGCGTCGGCCGCCGCCTACACGCCCTCGCAGTCGATGAACGCCTACTGCACCGCCAAGGCCGCCGTCTACATGTTCTCCGATTGCCTACGCGCCGAACTGGATTCGGCCGGCGTCGGGGTGACGACCATCTGTCCCGGGGTGATCGACACCAATATCGTGCACACCACCCGCTTCGACGCGCCGCCCGGAATGGCCGAGCGGGTGGCCGGCCGGCGCGCCCAGCTGGAGAAGATGTTCGCGGTGCGCCATTACGGCCCGGACAAGGTCGCCCAGGCCATCGTGTCGGCGGTCCAGAAGCACAAGGCGATCCGGCCGGTCACCCCGGAGGCCTACCTGCTCTACGGGGCGTCGCGGCTGGCCCCGCAGGCGCTGCGCAGCACCGCGCGCCGCCGGCTGCTCTAGCGCGCCCGCGGCGCGCCGCGTGTGGACTTGAGGCACGCGATTTCGCCGGCGGCGTGACCGAAGTCCACACTCGCCGGACGAAAGTTAACCGTGCGCGGCGATGTCCTCCAGCACCGCGAACATGGTGCGGGTCGGCACCCCGGTACCGCCCTTTCCGGTGTAGCCCCACGGGGCGGAGCTGTTGTAGGCCGGGCCGGCCACGTCGATGTGCGCCCAGGCCACCCCGTCGGCGACGAACTCGCGCAAATACACCCCGGCGACCAGCATGCCGGCGAACCGCTGACCGCTGACGTTGGCCAGGTCGGCGACGGTGGACTTCAGGTCGTCCTTGAGCTCGTCGGGCAGCGGCATCGGCCAGCCGTTCTCGCCGACCGCCTGCGAAATCGCCGCCACCCGGTCGCGGAACTCCTCCGAGCCCATCACCCCGGGGGTGCGCGCACCCAGCGCGACGGTCTGCGCCCCGGTCAGCGTCGAGGTTTCGATCAGGTAGTCCGGCCGGTCCTCGCAGGCCCGCACGATCGCGTCGGCCAGGATCAGCCGGCCCTCGGCGTCGGTGTTGAGCACCTCCACGGTGGTGCCGCCGTACTGGGTGAGCACATCGCCGGGGCGCTGCGCGGTGCCCGACGGCATGTTTTCGGCCATCGGCACGGTGGCGGTGACGTCGATCGGCAGGCCCAGCCGCCCGGCCAGCAGCACGGTGGCGATCACCGCGGCCGCCCCACCCATATCGGAGGTCATGTGGTGCATGGAGGCCGCCGGCTTGATCGAGATGCCGCCGGTGTCGAAGGTGACGCCCTTGCCGACCAGCGCCACCTTCTTGGCCTGGGCCGGGTTCTTGGCCAGCTTGGCGCCGCGGTGGGTCAGCCGCACCAGCCGCGGCGGCCGCGACGAGCCCTGCCCCACCCCGATCAGCCCGCCGTAGCCGCCCTTGGCCAGCGCCTTCTCGTCGAGCACCTCCACGTCCAGGCCGGCGGCCTCGGCCAATGCGGTTGCCCGCTTGGCGAATTCGCCGGGAAACAGGTGGGACGGCGGGGTGTTGACGAAGTCGCGGGCGGTGGCCACCGCGGTCGCGACGGCCTCGGCGTGCGCGGCCTCGGCCTTGGCGGACTTGGCCGCCGACAGCACGGTGATCTTGGCTAGGCCCGGGTCCTTGGGGGCGGTCTTGGCCGAGCGGAACGCGGTGAACCGGTAGCTGCCCAGGATCAGCCCCTCCACGGTGGCGGCCACCAGCCCGTCGCCGCGCAACCCGGCCAGGGTGCTGATCACCGCCTCGGTGCCGTTCAGCGCGCGCGCCGCCGCCCCGGCCGCCCGGCGGACCACGTCGGCGGGCCAGTCGTCGTGGCGTTTGCCCAGGCCGACCGCCAGCACACTGGCCACCGGCAGCGAGGTGACGACCAGGCGGTGCACCTGCTCGGCGGTGCCCTTGGCGTTGAGCGCGGCCAGCCCGGCTTCGATCTCGGCGATCGCGTCGGCGGGCAGGCTCGGCTCGGTCAGCGCGACCAGCGCGCCGGACTCATCGCCGGTGGACACCACCGGCACGATCAGCACCGCCTTGGCGGTGCCGCGGCCGGGCAGCGCGGCGGCGACGGTGACGGCGGGGGGCTGGTAACCGGGTGCGGTGCTCACGACCACCTACCTTAATGGGCGGCCGCCACGCAGGTCATACGGTGCCACCGGGTCCTGGAAACCTTTGAGCGACAACGGATCCAGCAGCGTGGCCGGCCAGTCGGGCAACTCGTCGCGGATGTCGGCGGTGGCCAGGATCTGGCCGGGCTCCGCGGCCCCGACCAGCCGGGCGGCCAGGTTCACCGGATTGCCGAAGTAGTCGCCGTTGAGGGCCAGCACCTCGCCGTAGCCCAGGCCGGCGCGCACCTGCAGCCCGACCCGACGGGCCTTCGGGTGTTCGACCAGGTCGACCGCGGCCCGGGCCAGCCGCTCCGGGGTGGTGCTGACCCACATCACCGCGTCGCCGATGAACTTCACCACCCGGCCGCCGTCGCCGTGCACGACGTCGGCGACGGTGCCGCCGAAGTCGGTGAGCAGGGCCGCCAGCTCGGCGGCGGTGAGCAGCTGGGTCAGCGCGGTGAAGCCGGTCAGGTCGACGAACCCGACGCCGCACACCACGCTGGTCGACGGCCCGCCCTCCAGCCCCTCCAGGAACGTGCGGGCGCTGACCTGGTGGTGGCGGTGCACGGCGTCGATCATCGCGCCCAGGCGCGGGATGTACTGCGCGACCAGCCGCCAGGCCCGGGCGGTGGCCACCTCGTCGCCGGTGTGGCCGAGCCACATGTCGGGTTGGGTGAGCCGGATCATCGACGACTCGGCCTCGGCCAGCCGCGCCATCGTCGCCCCCAACACCCGCAGGAAGCCGTCGACCGGCTCCCCGAGGTAGGACCGCATCTCGGCCCAGGTGGCCAGCCCGTCGACGTCGGCCTGGCTGAGCGCCGGCGCGTCGGGATCGGCGACGCTCAGGCCGAGCATCGTCCAGGCCCGCTCGACGTCGCCGACCGGCACGCCGAGTGCGGCGGCGGCGCTGCGCAAGCTGTAGCAGGGCGGGCCCGAGCGGCCCACCACGTCGCCGGCCAGCCCGAACAGCCGGCCGCGGCGTTCGGCCTCGACCATCTCGGCGGCGGTGAACCCCAGGCCGTGCAGGTATTCGATCAGCGGCGCCCGCCGGCGCGCGTCGGCGATACCGGCCGCCTCCAGCGCCTCGAAGTCCACGCCATCGGCCACCTGGTCAGTGTGCCAGCGTCGGCCGGCCGATTAGGGTGGATCGTCGTGAGCGAATTGCAGCATGGACCGCTGGAAGACCGCCACCGCGACCTGGGCGCCAGCTTCGCCGAGTTCGGCGGCTGGCTGATGCCGGTGTCCTATGCCGGCACCGTCGCCGAACACACCGCCACCCGCAGCACCGTCGGGCTGTTCGACGTCAGCCATCTGGGCAAGGCCACCGTGCGCGGGCCGGGCGCGGCGGCGTTCGTCAACGCCACCCTGTCCAACGACCTGAACCGGATCGGGCCGGGCAAGGCGCAATACACGTTGTGCTGCACCGAATCCGGCGGCGTCATCGATGACCTGATCGCCTACTACGTCGCCGACGACGAGATCTTTTTGGTGCCCAACGCCGCCAACACGGCCGCGGTGGTGGCCGCGCTGGCCGCGGCCGCCCCGCCCGGTGTCACCGTCACCGACGAACACCGCTCCCGGGCGGTGCTGGCCGTGCAGGGGCCGCGCTCGGCCGCGGTGCTCGATCGGCTGGGGTTGCCGACGACGATGGACTACATGGGTTTCGCCGACGCCGCGTTCTCCGGGGTGCCGGTGCGGGTGTGCCGCAGCGGCTACACCGGGGAGCACGGCTACGAGCTGCTGCCGCCCTGGGAGTCGGCGGGCGTGGTGTTCGACGCCCTGGTCGCCGCGGTGCGCGACGCCGACGGCGAGCTGGCCGGGCTGGGGGCGCGGGACACGTTGCGCACCGAGATGGGCTATCCGCTGCACGGCCACGAACTCTCGGTGGACATCTCGCCGCTGCAGGCCCGCTGCGGCTGGGCGATCGGCTGGAAAAAGGACGCGTTTTTCGGCCGGGACGCGTTGCTGGCCGAGAAGGCGGCCGGCCCGCGGCGGCTGCTGCGCGGGCTGCGCGCGGTGGGCCGCGGGGTGCTGCGGCCGGGCCTGGCCGTGCTCGACGGGTCGACCACGGTGGGCCTCACCACCTCGGGCACGTTTTCGCCGACGCTGAAGGCCGGGATCGCGCTGGCGCTGATCGACGCCGACGCCGGCGTCGAGGACGGCCAGCACCTCAGCGTCGATGTGCGGGGCCGGGCGCTGGACTGCGAGGTGGTGCGGCCGCCGTTCGTGACAGCAAAAACCCGGTAGCGGCCGACGATACAATCGCTGCCATGGCGACCGTTGGCCCGGAAGGCGACCTCCTCGAGTTCACCGTTGCACGCAACCCGCGGCCGGCGACCGCGGAGGCCCGCGACGCGATCCTGGCCGACCCGGGGTTCGGCAAATATCACACCGACCACATGGTGTCGATCAACTACACCGCCGAGCGGGGCTGGCACGACGCGCAGGTGCTGGCCTACGGGCCGATCGAACTGGACCCGTCGGCGATCGTGCTGCACTACGCGCAGGAGATCTTCGAAGGCCTCAAGGCCTACCGCTGGACCGACGGGTCGGTGGTGTCGTTTCGGCCGGAAGCCAACGCCGCCCGGCTGCGGTCCTCGGCGCGTCGGCTGGCGATCCCGGAGTTGCCCGAGGAGCTGTTCATCGAGTCGCTGCGGCAGCTGATCGCCGTCGACGGCGCCTGGGTGCCCCCGGCCGGCGGGGAGGAGTCGCTGTATCTGCGGCCGTTCATCGTCGCCACCGAGCCGGGGCTGGGGGTGCGCCCGGCCCGCGAATACCGCTACCTGGTGATCGCGTCCCCGGCCGGGGCGTACTTCAAGGGCGGCGTCAAACCGGTCAGCGTGTGGCTGTCCACCGAGTACGTGCGGGCCTGCCCGGGTGGCACCGGGGCGGCCAAGTTCGGCGGCAACTACGCCGCGTCGCTGGTGGCCCAGGCGCAGGCCGCCGACCACGGCTGCGACCAGGTGGTGTGGCTGGACGCCACCGAACGCCGCTACATCGAGGAGATGGGCGGCATGAACCTGTTCTTCGTGTTCGGCAGCGGCGGGTCGGCGCGGCTGGTCACCCCGGAGCTGTCCGGGTCGCTGCTGCCCGGCATCACCCGGGATTCGTTGCTGCAGTTGGCCACCGACGCCGGATTCGCCATCGAGGAACGCAAGATCGACGTCGACGAGTGGCAGAAGAAGACCGCCGCGGGGGAGATCACCGAGGTGTTCGCCTGCGGCACCGCGGCGGTGATCACCCCGGTGTCGACCGTCAAGCACGCCGACGGCGAGTTCACCGTCGGCGACGGCCAGCCGGGGGAGGTGACGATGGCGTTGCGCGACACGTTGACCGGCATCCAGCGCGGCACCTTCGCCGACACCCACGGCTGGATGGCCCAGCTGGGCTAAGCCCCGCCCGGCGGGCCAGCCCGCCCGCCCCGCGAGCAGACGCAGATTCGCACGTTCGGGCGCCGAATCGTGCGAATCTGCGTCTGCTCGCGGTCAAAAAGCGGCCAGGCCGACCGCGAGCAGACGCAGATTCGCACGATTCGGCGCCCGAACG
>NZ_MLQM01000236.1:0-5962 GCF_001854525.1 Mycobacterium talmoniae | reverse complement strand
GACATCATCCGCGGCTACCACTTCGCCGGTGACCCGCGCCCGTTCGCCATCCTGGGCCGTCCGCTGCCACTGTCGTGACGAAACCAAGCCGGCACGACGACACACGTAACGCCGGTCTGGCACGATGACCTGGTGCGCGCCACCTCTCGCCCACCCCGGGTTCGCCGCCTGCTGGCGTTGACGCTGCTGCTGGTGCCGGTGACCCTGATGACCGTCGGCTGCCTGCGGGTCCACGCGACGATCACCGTCTCCCCCGACGACCAGGTGTCCGGCCAGGTGATCGCGGCGACCCAACCCCGCAACGAGCACGACCCGGGGCCGCAACTGAACCCCGACCTGCCGTTCAGCCAGAAGGTGGCGATCTCGAAGTACGACCGGGACGGCTACGTCGGCTCGCAGGCGGTGTTCTCCGATCTGACCTTCGCCGAACTGCCGCAACTGGCGAATATGAACCCCGAGGCCGCCGGGGTGGACCTGTCGCTGCGCCGCGCCGGCGACCTGGTGATCCTGGAGGGCCGCGTCGACCTGACCACGGTGGACGACCCCGAGGCCGACGTGCAGTTAAGCGTGTCGTTCCCCGGGGAGGTGACCTCCACCAACGGGGATCGCATCGCCA
Source organism: Mycobacterium talmoniae (assembly GCF_001854525.1). NCBI lineage: Bacteria > Bacillati > Actinomycetota > Actinomycetes > Mycobacteriales > Mycobacteriaceae > Mycobacterium > Mycobacterium talmoniae. The sequence continues at coordinate 5,346 of NZ_MLQM01000236.1, read as the reverse complement.
GCGACTCGGTGGAATGGAAACTCAAACCCGGGGTGGTCACCACCATGAGCGCCCAGGCCCGCTACACCGACCCGTCCACCCGCTCGTTCACCAGCGCCGCGACGCGGCTGGGCCTCGGGTCCATCGCGGTCGCGATCCTGATCGCGGTGCTGGCCTGGACGGGCCGCGACCGCACCCCCCGGTTCGGCGAGGACGACGAGGACGAGGCCGAGGTTCACTCCGCGCGCGGCGACCAGTAGTCCAGCATCGTCGCGAAGGTCTCGAACGCCGGCGCGGACACCCCGTAGGTGGCCTCCAGGTGGATGCTCAACGGGAAGCCGAGGTCGGCCACCCCGTCGATCACCCGCTTATACAGATCGAGCATCAGCCGACGCTTCTGCGCGGGTTCGCTGTGCGCCAGCTCCCGGACGAAGTCCTGCTCGCCGGCGACGGCGGCGTTGCCCGGGTCTTGGATGAGCCAATCGATGAAACCCACCCGGCTCTCCATCTTCGGGACGAAGCCGAACGACAGCAGGATCTCGGGCCGGTGGTCGGTGCTGCGGGCGAACTCGGACAGGAATCCCACGATCGCATCGGAGTACAACAGCTGGGTTTGCGCGAACGTCGCACCCTGGCTGCACTTGAACCCGAACCGGCCCGGCTCACCTTCCCGGGTCGGGATCAGGATCACCCCACGGTTGGGGACCTGCTCGGCATAGAGCGACAGCGCGTCGGTCGGCGCGACGCCGGAGCCCTCCCCGTCGGCCATGGTGCGCGGCACCCCGACGAAGACGATGCCGTCGATCCCGGCGGCGACCAGATCGGTGAGCCGCCGACGCAGCGACGGCTCATCGGAGAACGCGGTGACCTGGCTGCACAGTCCTTTCATCCCGGGTAGCTCCGGTTTGACCATCGACCAGAAATCCAGCACGTCGAGCTTCGGCTTCCACGCGATGGGCCGGTCGGCCTCTTCCTCGATCATCCCGGGCATCATGATGTGCCGGATCTGCCCGTCGAGGCCGGATTCCGCGGCGAACTTCAGCACCTTGCCCGCGTCGTCGATGGCCTGCTGTCGCCCGCGTTCCACGTTGGGCGGGACGAGTTCGAGCGCGATGGTGTTCAAGGTCAAGTGGATGCTCCTGTGTTTGCCAAACCGGGCGAGGCGATCGCGACCGGGACGGCGCTGCTTCTACAACTGAGCGTGCGCACGGTTCTGCAGACAGCATAGGGGCGAGTTAGTGAGCCTGTCGAAGCAACTGGAGCGGGCCGACCGTTCAGCGCATCGGAAAGTGGCCGTACGCTCTACCCTTGAATGCACTCCGTCATCGGTAGCGCACAGAGCAGAAAGGGGCGCCGCGCTGAGCATTAGGGCTACAGCCGCACCCGCTCCGTCAGCCGCGGAGCTGGCCGGCGCCGTCACCGACCAGTTGCGCGGGTATCTGCGGGACCGCCGCCGGGACACCGCCTACATCGGGCCGGACTACGAGGGCCTGGTGGCCGGGCTGGAAGAGTTCGTGCTGTCCGGCGGCAAGCGGCTGCGCCCGGCGTTCGCCTACTGGGGGTGGCGCGCGGTGGCCGACGCCGAACCCGACCCCGGGATGCTGCGGCTGTTCGCCGCACTGGAGTTGCTGCACGCCTGCGCGCTGGTGCACGACGACGTGATCGACGCCTCGGCGACCCGCCGCGGCAAACCCACGACGCACGTGAAATTCGCTGGCCTGCACCGCGACCGGAGCTGGCGCGGGGTGCCCGACCAGTTCGGGCTGTCGGCGGCGATCCTGCTCGGGGATCTGGCCCTGGTCTGGGCCGACGACATCGTGGCCGCCGCCGAGTTGCCGCCGGCCGCGCACGCCCGGGTGCGCCGGGTGTGGGCCGATATCCGCACCGAGGTGCTCGGCGGGCAGTACCTCGACATCGTCGCCGAGGCCACCGGCGCCGATTCGATCGCCTCGGCGATGCGGGTCAACACCTACAAGACCGCGTCGTACACGGTGTCGCGTCCGCTGCAGCTGGGCGCCGCCGCGGCGGCCGACCGCCCCGACGTGCAGGCCATCTTCCACGAGCTGGGCACCGACCTGGGGGTGGCGTTTCAGCTGCGCGACGACGTGCTGGGTGTGTTCGGCGACCCGGCGGTGACCGGCAAACCGTCCGGCGACGACCTGCGGTCCGGTAAGCGCACCGTGCTGTGGGCCGAGGCGGTCGAGTTGGCCGATCAGGCCGACCCGGCCGCGGCGCAGCTGCTGCGCAATTCGATCGGCACCGAGCTGACCGACGCCCAGGTCGGCGAGCTGTGCGATGTCATCACCGCGGTCGGGGCGCTGGCCGCGGTCGAGGACCACATCGACACGCTGACCCGGCGGGCGCAGGCGACGCTGGCCGCCGCCCCGATCTCCGCCGCGGCCAAGGCCGGGCTGTCCGAACTGGCCAGCCTGGCCGCCAACCGATCCAGCTGAGCACCGATGTCCGGCCCGACCCCCACGACCGCCGACGCGGCCGCCGCCCGGCCCCCACGGCTGGCCCGGCTGCAGGAGTTCACCGCCAGCCCCCAGGCCCGCCCGGCGCTGCTGGGCTGCCTGGGCGCGGCGCTGATCACCGCCGGCGGGCTGGGCGCCGGCCGCACCAAGCTGCACGACCCGCTGCTGGAGGGGCTGCACCTGTCCTGGCTGCGGTTCGGCCACGGGCTGGTGCTGTCCTCGGTGCTGCTGTGGACCGGGGTGGCGTTGATGCTGATCGCCTGGCTGCGGCTGGGCCGGCGCGTCCTCGACGGCACCGTCACCGAGGACACCCTGGTGGCCACCACCGGGTTCTGGCTGGCGCCGCTGCTGGCGTCGGTGCCGGTGTTCAGCCGCGACACCTACTCGTATCTGGCCCAAGGCGCGCTGCTGCGCGACGGGCTGGACCCCTACCTGGTCGGGCCGGTGGACAACCCCAATCCGCTGCTGGACGACGTCAGCCCGATCTGGTCGGCCACCACCGCGCCCTACGGCCCGGCGTTCATCCTGGTCGCGAAGTTCGTCACGATGCTGGTCGGCGACCACGTCATCTTGGGCACCATGCTGCTGCGGCTGTGCATGCTGCCCGGGTTGGCGCTGCTGATCTGGGCGGCGCCGCGGTTGGCCCGCCACGTCGGCGGTAACGGGCCGACCGCGCTGTGGATCTGCGTGCTCAACCCGCTGGTGATCATCCACCTGATGGGCGGGGTGCACAACGAGATGCTGATGGTCGGGCTGATGACGGCCGGCATCGCGCTGACCGTGCAGCGCCGCCCGCTGGCCGGCATCACCGTGGTCGCGCTGGGGGTGGCGGTCAAGGCCACCGCCGGGATCGCGTTGCCGTTTTTGGTGTGGGTGTGGATGCGGCAGCTGCGGGACCGGCGCGGCTACCGGCCGGGGTTCGCGTTCGCCGCGGCCGGCGCGGCCACCGTGGCCATCGTGGTCACCGTGTTCGGGGTGCTGTCCGGGCTGGCCGGGGTGGGCCTGGGCTGGCTGACCGCGCTGCTGGCCGGCAACGTGAAGATCATCAACGCGCTGACGGTGCCGACGGCGACCGCCAACCTGGTGCATGCGATCGGCGGGCTGTTCTTCCCGGTCAACTTCTACGCCGTGCTGCACGTGACCCGCATCATCGGGGTCGCCGTCATCGCGGTGGCGCTGCCGCTGCTGTGGTGGCGGTTCCGCCGCGACGACCGTGCGGCGCTGACCGGGATCGCCTGGGCGATGCTGATCGTGGTGTTGTTCGTGCCGGCGGCGCTGCCCTGGTACTACACCTGGCCGTTGGCCGCGGCGGCCGCGGTGGCGCAGTCCCGGGTGGCGCTGGCCACGATCGCGGCGCTGTGCACCTATGTGATGGTGATCTTCAAACCCGACGGCGCGCACGGCATGTACTCCTGGGTGCACGTCGGCATCGCGGCCGGCTGCGCGGCGTTCGCGTTCTACACGCTGTACCGGGCGCCGCGGGCCCCCGTCAGTACGCCATAGCCTGGGCCCGGCGCACCACCTCACGGGCCTGGTGGGCGTGCAGCGCGTCGACCGGGCGGGCGTTGTCGACCGGGTCGCGCACCCCGTCGCGGGTCAGGCTCAGCGACGCATCCGGGGTGAACAGCCAGCGCAGGATCTCGGTTTCGTGATAGCCGCCGTCGCGCAGCACCACCAGCAGCCCGGGCAGGCTTTTGACCACTTCGCCGGTGTCGGTGAAAAAGATGCGCGGCACCACCACCGTCCCGCCGCGCCGCACCGCGACCAGATGCCCCTCCCGCAGCTGCTGATGCACCTTGGTGACCGGCACCCCCAGCAGCTCGGCGACCTTGGGCAGGTCGTAGGTCGGCTCGTCGGGGGCCAACACGTCATCCCCGGCCGGAATACTGCTCACCGGGCCCAGTGTAGAACGTGTCGGCCGGCCCGAAACCCCGCGCGCTGAGCCCGTGTTCGGGCCGCGCACACCTACGATGTCGGGGTGGCGACGGCTGGCGCGGGGGACGCCCTTCAGGGCGCGGTACTGGATCGGCGGTACCGCGTGACCACCAAGATCGCCACCGGCGGCATGTCGACGGTGTATCGCGGGGTGGACCTGCGGCTGGACCGCCCGGTCGCGCTGAAGGTGATGGACGCCCGCTACGCCGGGGACACCCAGTTCCTGACCCGGTTTCAGCTGGAGGCCCGCGCGGTGGCCCGGCTCAAACACCCCGGGCTGGTCGCGGTCTATGACCAGGGCACCGATTCCGGGCGGCCGTTTTTGGTGATGGAGCTCGTCGAGGGCGGCACCCTGCGCGAGCTGCTCAACGAACGCGGCCCGATGCCGCCGCACGCGGTGGTGGCGGTGCTGCGCCCGGTGCTGGGGGCGCTGGCGGTGGCGCACCGGGCCGGGCTGGTGCACCGCGACGTCAAGCCGGAGAACATCCTGATCTCCGACGACGGCGAGGTTAAGATCGCCGATTTCGGTTTGGTGCGCGCCCTCGCGGCCGCTGGGATCACCTCCACCAGCGTCATTCTGGGCACCGCGGCGTACCTGTCGCCCGAACAGGTCCGCGACGGCCAGGCCGCCCCGCACAGCGACGTCTACGCGGCCGGGATCCTGTGCTACGAACTGCTGACCGGGCGCACCCCGTTTTCCGGGGACTCCGCGCTGAGTGTGGCCTATCAGCGCCTGGATCACGACGTCGCGCCGCCCAGCACCGTCATCGACGGTGTGCCACCACAATTCGACGCGTTCGTGGCGTGCGCGACCCACCGGGACCCGGACGGCCGGTACGCCGACGCCGCCGAGATGGGCGCCGAACTCGACGCGCTGGCCCACGAGCTGGACCTGCCGCCGTTCCGGGTGCCCGCCCCGCGCCAGTCCGCGCAGCACACCGCCGCGCTGGCGCAGCGC
>NZ_MLQM01000235.1:0-6017 GCF_001854525.1 Mycobacterium talmoniae | reverse complement strand
GCTTAGGGCCACAAATGCCCAGCGTATGGGCCGAGCGGCGATTCGCCGCCGCCGTCGGGCGCCGACCGGCCGGCAACCGCCCGCCCCGCGCCGGTGCGCGGGCAGATTTCTCGAAAACGCTGTCTAGCAGCGGTTTTGGGCGATCGGCACGGTCTGCCAGCAGGTGGGCGCGATTCGGCAGCCGGCTGTTACGACAGCTTCTGACGTCGAAGCATTGCCGGTTTCGCATATTTTCCAGATCGCATTACGTGTCGCGCGTGTCGCGCGGCGTGTCGAACAGGCCTTTCGCCGGTGAAACCGACAACGACGCCGCGTAGTAGATACGGGTGGGGCGGCTGTGACGTGACGCACCGTAACGCGGCCGGGCCCGGTCTCGACATAGCCGGCATGAAGTGGATGACAATCGCAGGGTCCGCCGCCGTGCTCGCCGCGACGATGATCGTCACCCCGCCCGCGCTGGCCCGCGCCGACGGCCCCGCGGCGGGGTCCGCCTGCGACAGCGGCCAGCTGAACCTGTCGACGAAGTCCAGCGCCGGCACCGCGGTGCGCTGCCTGGCCGACGAGGGCCGTGGCTACGTCTGGCAGGTCGACAACGGCACCACCCAAACCCCGGAACAGGCCGCGCGGATCGCCCAGAACGCCTGTCAGCGGCTGGGCGCCACCGCCGAGTGCCGCTCGGTGCTGGACAAGATTCCGCACCACTAACGGCTGCGTCGGGTGCTCACTTGCTGCTGCGCCACACCCGGTCGAACGGGAGCCGCCAGGCGTGCGGGGTGATCAGCTGATGGATGGCGTTGGGGCCCCACGAGCCGACGTCGTAGCCGCGCACCGGCGGTGGATCGGCCAGCAGTGGCGCGGAGACCTCCCAGAGCCGCTCGATGCCCTCCGAGGTGGTGTAGAGCGTGTGATCGCCGCGCATCGCGTCCAGGATCAACCGCTCGTAGGCCTCCAGCACGTCGCCCACGGTGTCGGTGTCGGCCAGCCCGAACTGCAGGCTGTGCTTGTCGAGCTTCATCCCCGGCCCGGGCCGCTTGCCGTAGAACGACAGCGACACCTTGGACTGGTCGGCGAGATCGAAGGTGAGGTGGTCCGGACCGTGCGCGCCCACCCCGGAGCCGGGCGGGAACATGCTCTTGGGCGGTTCCCGAAACGCGATCGAGATGATCCGCTGCCCCTCGGCCAGGCATTTGCCGGTGCGCAGATAGAACGGCACCCCGGCCCAGCGCCAATTGTCGATCTCGCATTTGAGCGCGACAAACGTCTCGGTGTCCGAATCCGGTGCGACGCCGGGCTCGTCGCGGTACCCGCGGTATTGGCCGCGCACCACATTGCGCGGATCCAGCGGCACCATGGACCGAAACACCTTGTTCTTCTCGACGCCGATCGCGTCGGAGGCCAGTGCGGTGGGCGCCTCCATCGCGACAAAGGCCAGCACCTGAAACAGGTGGGTCACCACCATGTCCTTGAAGGCGCCGGTCGGTTCGTAGAACGCCGCCCGGCCCTCCAGGGACAGTTTCTCGGGGATGTCGATCTGAATGTGGTCGATAAACGTCCGGTTCCAGATCGGCTCGAACAGCCCGTTGGCGAACCGGAACGCCAGAATGTTCTGGGCCGGCTCCTTGCCCAGGAAGTGGTCGATCCGAAAGATCTGCGATTCATCGAAGGTTTCGTGGATCGACGCGTTGAGCGCGACCGCGCTGTCCAGGTCGGTGCCGAAGGGCTTCTCCATCACCACCCCGGCGTTTTTGACCAGGCCCGCCTGTTCGAGGGTGCGGATCGCCGGGATCGCCGCCTTCGGCGGAACGCTCAGGTAATGCAGCAGTTTGACGTCACCGCCGAGCCCGGCCGCTTCTTCGGCCACCGTCGTCGACAGCGCGCCCGGACCGGCCGCCTGCGGCACATAGCGCAGGCCCTGCACCCACTGCTTGCGGTCTTCGGCCGGCACCGTGGTGTGGGAGAACTGCTCGCACGCCTCGGCGGCGATGCGCCGGAATCCGTCGTCGTCCAAGTCGTCCAATGAGGTGCCGACGATGCGCAGTTCCGGCGCCAGCTTGGACATGGACAGGTGAAACAAGCCCGGCAGCAGCTTGCGGCGGGCCAAATCACCTGTGGCACCGAATAACACGACAACGTGCGGCGCGGCGCCGCGCTTCTCGGTCGCAACCATCGTGGTCCCCCTCAGTACGCCGGCTGGAACTCGCCGGCCGCGACATCCTCCTCGGCCCGGATCACGTGCACCACGGCGTTGATCAACGCCAGATGGGTGAACGCCTGCGGGAAGTTGCCCAGATGACGCCCGGTGCGGGTGTCGATTTCCTCGGCGAACAGGCTGAGCGGACTGGCGAAGGCCAGCAGCCGCTCACACAGCTGCTTGGCCCGGTGCAGTTCGCCGATCTCCACGAGCGCCGACACCAGCCAGAACGAACAGATGGTGAAGGTGCCCTCCTCGCCGACCAGCCCGTCGTCGGTCTCCTCCACCTTGTAGCGCAGCACCAGCCCGTCGACGGTGAGTTCGTCGGCGATCGCCAGCACGGTCGCTTTCACCCGCGGGTCCTCGGGCGGCAAAAACCGCAGCAGCGGGATCATCAGCACCGACGCGTCCAGGGCGTCGCTGCCGTACCGCTGGGTGAAAACACCGCGGGCATCGACGCCGTGGGCCAAAATGTCGGCCTTGATGTCGCTGGCGATCGCGGCCCACTCGCGGGCGTACTCCTTCTCGCCGTGCAGCATCGCCAGCTTCATGCCGCGATCCAGCGCCACCCAGCAGAACACCTTCGACGAGACGAAGTGCTGCGGCTCGCCCCGCACCTCCCAGATCCCGCGGTCGGGCAGCCGCCAATGCTCGATGGCTTGTTCCACTTGCTTTTTCAGCACCGGCCACAGCTGTTCGGGGACGTGTTCGTCGCGGGAGCGCACGTGCAGGTAGACCGAGTCCAGCATGGCCCCCCAGACGTCGTGCTGCCGCTGGTCGTAGGCGCCGTTGCCGATCCGTACCGGGCTGGCGCCGTCGTAGCCGGACAGGTGGTTCAGTTCGGCCTCGGTCAGGGTTTTCTCCCCGCCCACCCCGTACATCACCTGCAGCGTCTGGGCTTGGCCGTCCTCGTCGACGGCCGCGTCGGACAGGAAATGGAAGAAGTTGTTGGCTTCGCGGTCCAGTCCCAGGGTGTGCAGCCCCCACAGGGCGAACGTCGAGTCCCGTACCCAGGCGTACCGGTAGTCCCAGTTGCGCACTCCCCCAGGTGTTTCCGGCAACGATGTGGTGGATGCCGCCATCAGCGCGCCGGTTGGGGCGTAGGTGAGCCCTTTCAACGCCAACGCGCTCTGCTGCAGGTACCCGCGCCACGGATGATCCGGGAATTTGCCGATGGTGATCCATTGCCGCCAGCATTCGGAGGTCTGCCACATCTTCTGGGCGGCTTCCTCTTGGGTGTGCGGCGCCGGCAGCGGCGACCAGGACAGCGCCACGAACGCCTCGTCGCCTTCGGTCATCCGGGTGCGGGCGGTGGCTTCGGGTCCTTCGATGCCCAACCGCAGGTTGGTGGTCAACTTCAGCGTGGGGTGGTCGGCCCCGGCGGCGCCTTTGCAGGTGGCGGTGGCCTCCTCGTACACCTCGCCGGTGTACGCCCAGCGCGCCTCCTGTCGGTGGTAGTCGAACGCCGGCGCACAGCTGACTTCCAGCTCCACCGTGCCGCTGACGCATTTGATCGTGCGCAGCAGAATGTGTTCGGCGTCCCAGTCGGTCGGGGCGCGCCGGTGGGTCTTGGAGCGCTTGTCGGTGTTGTGCCATTCGCCCATCACCAGGCAGTCGTGCACGGTCAACCAGCCGGTCTCGGTCTGCCAGGTGGTTTCCACGATGAGCCCGCCGGGCCGGTACACCCGCTGGGAGGGCACGTTTTGCCCGTAGGGGCCGACCCGGAAGTGGCCGGCGCCGCGGTCCAAGATGGCGCCGAACACACTGGGTGAATCCGGGCGCGGCAGGCACATCCACTCGACCGCACCGTTGGGGGCGATCAAACAGGTGTTCTCACAATCGGACAAGAACGCGTACTCGTCGATCGGCGGGAATGGGCTGCGGGTCGACAACGCCATTTCCAGCGCCCCGGTTTCGCTGAGGACCGGCTGCCCGTTCCCGACGGCCCCGCTATCGCCGGTGATCGTGCCCGGTTGCTCGATGACCCCTGATCGTTTCTTGGTGCTCCCCATGGGGTCATCATGGCCCGCCGCTTACCGCGTGTCTGCAAAATGCGGTTCTGACCTGCGCGTCATTAAAAACGTTACATCCGGCTCCTGTGGAGTACCTGGCAATGTCCCGACCACCGGCGTAAAGTGAAACATGCACCGCCCGTTTGGATTTCAGCACGCATTATCAGTAAGCTTGGGGGCCTGCCTCAGCCTTTCCAAGGGTCCGGGAATTACCGTCGTTCATGTCAGCGGGAACACCGCAGATTACGGAAAAGGAGCTGATGTTATGAACGCCAAGCGTGTGCTGTGCGCCTCTTCGCTCGCCGCCGGAATTGGACTGACGGGACTCTTCGGTACGGGAATCGCACTGGCGAATGCCGCTCCCCTGCCCGGCAATGCGCCGATCGCCGCCAGCAAGGGCGCACCCGCGCCGCAACCCGGCCCCAGCATCAAGCTCGACCACCACGACCGCAAGAAGGCCGTCAAGCAGGAGAAGAAAGAACTCAAGCACCACCCCGCGGACGTCGTCGCCACCTCGGGTCACCGCTGAGGCGTTCCCGCTCGGCGCCCAACGGCGGACCACCATTTCCGGTGGTCCGCCGTTGGGCGCTACCGAACACCAGCTGGGCCACCAAGCCGTGCGACAGCGCGGCCGCCGCCGAAGCCGGACGTTTGAAATGTCGTCATTCTTGTTTTGCTGACGGCAACGCCAATTCCTTGCCGATCAGGAATTTATTTTGGGCTCCGGATTGACCCCGCACCCAATCACCCACTAATGCCACCACATAATTACCCGTGCCGCGGCGGGCGCGGCACGGCCACCGCCGGCAGCTGCGGCCCGCCTTGATGCGTCCGCCCGGCGAGCCGGAATCCCATTGCGCCCCAGCGCCCGGCGGGCGCGGCCACACCGCCAACAGGTTTGACAGCACCGTCAAATAAATCTCTCCAAATATGACGCGACTTCCCCCGGTTACCTAGCCAATTCATAGCTAAAACAATTTGCCAAGTGTGGGTGGCCCGGATACGATCCGAACTCGGGTGGATGGTCCACCTGGGGATTCAACGCGGCGACCGGTTCGTACAAATGTGTTTCCGCTGAGTTGCACCCGTTTAGCAGCGAAAGAAGAATCGGATGAAGATGCCTCGTACCCTTTCCCGGTGGGCGCTGGCTTCGGCCACCGCCCTCGCTCTCGGCGTGTTCGGCATCGGGGCCGGCGTCGCCAGCGCTGATCCCGACGGTGGCGTCGGCGCCGGCGCCAACAGCAACGGCGGCGCCGAGGTCAACGTCGGCCCGGTCGGCGGCGGCTTCCAGGACAACACCGGCGGCGGCCTCAACCTGGGTCCGAACGGTATCGGCGGCGGCGCTGACGATCACGCCGGCGCCAACGTGAACCTCGGTCCGTTCGGCGGCGGCTTCCACGACAACACCGGCGGCGGCGCCAACCTCGGTCCGGAAAACATCGGCGGCGGCGCCCACGAAAACACCGGCGGCGGCCTCAATCTCGGCCCGGACAGCTTCGGCGGCGGCGCCGGTGAGAACACCGGCGGCGGCCTCAACCTGGGTCCGGATGGTGTTGGCGGCGGCGCCCACGAAAACGCCGGCGGCGGCGCCAACCTCGGCTGGTAATCGTCGACAATCCCACGCGGGCGCCGGCATCGTTGCGGCGCCCGCGTCGGGGTCCCCACCCGATTGATCCACAAAAGCCGTCGGGCTACCGCGCCGACAGATGGGCCACCGCGTCGCGCATCCGTTCCGCGGCGGTCCGCAGGGCACCGACGTCCGGGCCGGCCCGCAGCACCTCGCGCGACACCGCGGGCCTGTCTCTTTTACACCT
>NZ_MLQM01000234.1:0-6120 GCF_001854525.1 Mycobacterium talmoniae | reverse complement strand
GCCCGCCGCCGAACGTGTACTCAGCGCGAGAATCCGGCCGATTTTTCGTGCTGAGTACACGTTCGGCGCCGTCAACGCAGCAGTGACTCGGTGCCGGCCAGCAACGCGCAGGTGGCCAGGCCGTCGATCGCGTCACCGAGATCCGGCAGCGCCGGGAAGGTCGGCGCGATCCGGATGTTCTTGTCGTCGGGGTCGTGCCGGTACGGGAACGACGCGCCGGCCTCGGTGACCGCGATGCCGGCGTCCTTGGCCAGCGCCACGGTGCGCCGTGCGGTTCCGGGCAGCACGTCCAGGCTGATGAAATAGCCGCCCTTGGGCTCGGTCCACGAGGCGATCTTGGACTCCCCGAGGCGGCGGTCCAGGATCTCCAGCGCGAGTGCGAATTTCGGTGCCAGCAGCTGCTGGTGGCGCCGCATCTGCAGCCGCACCCCGTCGGCGTCACCGAAAAACCGCAGATGACGCAGCTGGTTGACCTTGTCCGGGCCGATCGACTTCTTGCCCGCGTGCTGCAGATACCAGGCGATGTTGCCCAGCGACCCGCCGAAGAAGCTGACCCCGGCACCGGCGAAGGTGATCTTCGAGGTGGAGGCGAACACGTAGGGCCGGTTGGGGTTTCCGGCCTTGGCGGCCAGCCCCAGCACGTCGACCTGGCGGGGGAAGTCCAGCGTCAACGTGTGCACCGCATACGCGTTGTCCCAGAACAGCCGGAAATCGCTTGCCGCCGTACGCATCTGGACAAGCCGGTGAACAGTTTCCCAGGAATAGGTGGCCCCGGTCGGGTTGGCGAACACCGGGACGCACCACATGCCCTTGATGGCGGGGTCGACGGCGACCAGCTCCTCGATCAAGTCGACGTCCGGGCCGTCTTCGCCCATCGGGACCGGGATCATCTCGATGCCCAGCGACTCGGTGATCGCGAAATGCCGGTCGTAACCGGGCACCGGGCACAAGAACTTGACGACCGGCTCCTCACGCCAGGGCCGTGGCGAGTCCACCCCGCCGTGTAGCAGCGAGTACACCACGACGTCGTGCATGAACTCGAGGCTGGCGTTGTTGCCGGCGATCAGGTTGGGCACCGGGATGTGCAGCAGCTCGCCGAAGATGGCCCGCAGCTCGGGCAGGCCGTGCAGGCCGCCGTAGTTGCGGGTGTCGGTGCCGTCGCCGTCGCGATAGTCGTCGCCGGGCAGGCTCAGCAGCGCGTTGGACAAATCGAGCTGCTCGGGCGCGGGCTTGCCCCGGGTCAGATCCAGGGCCAGCTTCTTGGCCTGCAGGTCGGCGTAGCCCTGCTGGTGGCGGCCGTGCTGAGCCGCGAGCTCCGCACGACTGAGGGAGCTGTACGACACCATGCGCCTTTCACCGTCGAACACCGTGGGTTGTGACTTGGGCCGGGCCGCCCGCGGGCTCCGATATATGGGGGACCCCGCGCACCCGCCAGAGCCCATTGACCCTTGCTGCCTTCCGGCCCTGGGGGAGTTCACAGGATAGACGCCGCGCGGGGTCCACCGCGAGTGTAATACCTGGCTTCGCGGCGGCCGCGAGCCGTCTTGCCCGACTCGGCTACCATGACCCACGGAGGATTCGCCTAGTGGCCTATGGCGCTCGCCTGGAACGCGGGTTGGGTTAATAGCCCTCGCGGGTTCAAATCCCGCATCCTCCGCACGCGGTTCGCGGGGTGCGACCAGGCCTGATCTCAGGTTTGGTCGCCCCCTCGTGCCAGTCAGCGCCGACGGATCCAAGGAGAGCAATGGGGCGCACCGTCGCCATCGTGTGGCAGGCGTCGTTCTCGGTCCTCGCCGCGGTCTTGTACTTCCTGTTCGTGCTGCCCCGCTGGTGGGAGCTGACCGGCGCAACCTCGCCCACGCTGGGCACAGTGTTGCGGATCGTGGCGGCGGTGCTGATTGCGCTGGCCGCGTTGCCGGTGCTGTTCACCTTGCTGCGGACCCGCAAACCGGAGTTCGGCACCCCGCAGCTGGCGCTGACGTTGCGGACCTGGTCGATCGTGGGCCACGTGCTGGCCGGGGTGCTGATCGCGGGCACCGCGATCAGCGAGATCTGGCTGTCGCTGGACAACGTCGGGCAGTGGTTGTTCGGGATTTACGGGGCCGCCGCCGCGGTCGGCCTGCTCGGCATCGCTGCGTTCTACCTGTCGTTTGTCGCCGAGCTGCCGCCCCCGCCGCCCAAACCGCTCAAACCCAAGGAGCCCAAGCAGCGCCGCCGGGGTCGCAAGAAGGGTGAACCGGTCGAGGAGACCGCCGACGAGACCGCGGAGAGCGCCGAAGAGACCGAGGAAGCCGAGGAAGCCGAGGTCGACGAGGCCGCCGCGGAGCCGGAAGCCGAGGAGGGGGCCGCGGAGCCGGAAGCCGAGGCCGAGGAACCCGAGACCGACTCCGACGCCGCCGAAGAGGAGCCGGCGGAGCCGACCAGCGCCGAGGACGTGCCGATCACCCAGGAAACCCTCGAGGTCGCGGAGCCCAAGAAGACCCGGTCGTGGTGGCGGGGCAAGCCATCCTCGAAATCCACGTCCGAGGCGGATGCGGCCGACGCCGCGCCGTCCGGGGGGCTGAAAAACCGTCGCCCGTCCGGGAAGGCCGGCCGCGGTCGCCACGGTGCCACCGCGTCGCGGTCGACCAACAAACGCAAATAGCCGGCCGCCCGCCGCGCACCAGGTAGGGCCCCACAAACAACCCCGGTTCCCTAGGCTGTGCGGGTGCCAAACCAGCGCCCCGCCGCGTTATGACGACCGTCCCGGACACCTCCGAGGCGCAAGCCCTGCTGTTCGAGCTGCTGGACCCCGCGAACCGCGCCGACCCGTACCCGGTGTGCGCCCAGTTCCGCGACCGCGGCCCCCTGCGCATGCCGGAGGCCAACCTCACCGTGTTCGCGACCTACCGGGACTGCGACGCGGTGCTGCGGCATCCGTCGTCGGCCAATGACCGGCTCAAATCCGGCTATGCGCAGCAGCAGATCGCGGCCGGTGAGTTGCCGCGCCCGCAGGGCCCGCCCGGTTTCCTGTTCCTCGACCCGCCCGATCACACCCGGCTGCGCCGGCTGGTCAGCAAGGCGTTCGCGCCGAAAGTCGTCAACGCGCTGCAACCCGAGATCACCGCGCTGGTGGACGCGATGCTGGATCGGATCGCCGAACGCGGCCGGTTCGACGTCATCGACGACCTGGCCTATCCGCTGCCGGTGGCGGTGATCTGCCGGCTGCTGGGCGTGCCGGTGGACGACGAGCCGCAGTTCAGCCGGGCATCGGCGCTGCTGGCGCAGTCGCTGGACCCGTTTTTCGCGTTCACCGGCGCGCTACCGGACCGCATGGAGGACCGGCTGCGGGCCGGTCAGTGGCTGCGCGACTACCTGCACGACCTGATCGAGCGGCGCCGCTCCCGCCCCGGCGAGGATCTGATGTCCGGGCTGATCGCGGTGGAAGAGGCCGGTGATCAGCTCACCGAAGAGGAGATCATCTCCACCTGCAACCTGCTGCTGATCGCCGGCCACGAGACCACGGTGAACCTGATCGGCAACGCCATTTTGGCGATGCTGCGCCACCCGGGGAACTGGGCCGCGCTGGCCGCCGACGCCGGCCGGGCCCCGGCGATCATCGAGGAGACGCTGCGCTATGACCCACCGGTGCAGCTGGTCGCCCGGATCGCCGCCGACGACCTGACGATCGGTGACACCGCGGTGGCCAAGGGCGACACCATGATGCTGCTGCTGGCCGCCGCCCAGCGGGATCCCGCCGAGTTCGCGCACCCCGACGCCTTCGACCCGGACCGCGGGCCGTTCCGGCATCTGGCGTTCGGCCGCGGGGTGCATTTCTGCCTCGGCGCGCCGCTGGCCCGGCTGGAGGCCGGGGTGGCGCTGTCGGCGGTGACGCGCCGCTTCCCGAACGCGCGGGCCGACAGCGTCCCGGTGTACAAGCCGAATGTGACGCTGCGCGGGCTGTCGACCTTCACCGTGGCGGTGTGAGCCCGCCCGGGGCTCGCCGCCCGCGGGCGGCGATGAGTTCCGGTCCGGGGGCCGGTCTACCGGTAGAGCACCGGTTCAGGCTGGTGTGGCCATAACCCCATAGACCAGGATGGACCGCGTGGACCTGCCCGTACAGCCACCGATCGAGCCGATGCTGGCCAAGGCCGCCGCCCGGGTGCCCGACGAGGCCGGGGTGTGGTCGTACGAACCGAAGTGGGACGGGTTTCGGGCCCTGGTGTTTCGGGACGGCGACGAGGTGGTGCTGCAGTCCCGCAACGGCAAGGAGCTGGGCCGCTACTTCCCGGAACTGCTGGACGCGCTGCGCGATGAGGTGGCCACCCGTTGCGTGCTGGACGGGGAGGTCGTCGTCCCCCGCCGGGTCGACGGCCGCATCCGGCTGGACTGGGAGTCGCTGAGCCAGCGCATCCACCCGGCGGCCAGCCGGGTGGCGATGCTGGCCCAACAGACCCCCGCCCACTTCATCGGCTTCGACGCGCTGGCCACCGGGTCCGCCGCCCTGCTCGACGAGCCGTTCCGGGTGCGCCGCGCGGCGCTCGGCGAGTCGATCACCGAAAAGCAGTGGTGCCACCTCACCCGGGTCACCCACGACCCCGAGCTGGGCACCCACTGGCTGAGCAGCTTCGAGGGCGCCGGGCTCGACGGGGTGATCGCCAAGCGGCTCGACGGGCCCTACCAGCCAGGCAAACGCGAGATGGTGAAGGTCAAACACCACCGCGACGCCGATTGTGTGGCGATCGGCTACCGCATCCACAAAAGCGGCCAGGGGGTGGGGTCCGTGCTGCTGGGCCTGTACCGCGCCGACGGCGAGCTGCAGATGGTGGGCGGTGCGGCGTCGTTCACCGTCAAAGACCGCCACAAACTGCTGGCCGAGCTGGAACCGCTGCGCCTCGGCGACGACGTCACCTACGAGGGGGAACCGAGCCGGTGGAACGCGGCCGCCGACAAACGCTGGGTGCCGATCCGGCCGGAGAAGGTGGCCGAGGTGGCCTACGACCAGATGGAGGGCCCCCGGTTCCGGCACACGGTGCGGTTCGTGCGCTGGCGCCCGGACCGCGACCCGCGGTCGTGCACCTTCGCCCAGCTCGACGTCCCGTTGAGCTACGACCTGTACGACGTGCTGGAGTCGTGATGGCTACCGCCAACGCGGAAGAACTCGACGTCGACGGCGTCACCGTCCGGCTGACCAACCCGGACAAGGTGTACTTTCCCCGGCTCGGGTCCGCCGGCACCAAACGCCGCCTCGTCGACTACTACCTGGCGGTGGGCGGCGGCCCGATGCTGGCCACCCTGCGCGACCGGCCCACCCATCTGCAGCGGTTCCCCGACGGCATCGACGGCGAAGAGATCTACCAAAAGCGGATCCCGCAGCGGCACCCGGACTACCTGGAGACCTGCCGGATCACCTTCCCGTCCGGGCGCACCGCCGACGCGCTGAAGGTCAGCCACCCGGCCGCCATCGTCTGGGCGGCGCAGATGGGCACCATCACGCTGCACCCCTGGCAGGTGCGCTGCCCGGACACCGAACACCCCGACGAGCTGCGCATCGACCTCGACCCGCAGCCGGGCACCGGGTTCGCGCAGGCCCGCGCGGTCGCCGTGGACGTGCTGCGGCCGCTGCTCGACGAGCTCGGCCTGGTGGGCTTTGCCAAGACGTCGGGCGGCCGGGGCGTCCACGTCTACCTGCGGATCAAAACCGACTGGGATTTCATCGAGGTGCGCCGCGCCGGCATCGCGCTGGCCCGCGAAGTAGAACGCCGTGCCCCGGACACGGTCACCACCTCGTGGTGGAAGGAGGAGCGCGGCGCCCGGATCTTCATCGACTTCAACCAGAACGCGCGCGACCGCACCATGGCATCGGCGTACTCGGTGCGACGCACCCCGATCGCGACGGTGTCCACCCCGCTGAGCTGGGAGGACCTGGCCGACGCCGACCCCGACGACTACACCATCGCGACCGTGCCCGACCTGGTCCGCCGCCGCGACGACCCGTGGCGCACCCTCGACGAAGTCGAACAGTCGCTGGAACCGCTGCTGGATATGGTCGTCGCCGATGAGGCCCGCGGACTCGGGGACCTGCCGTATCCGCCCAACTACCCCAAAATGCCGGGCGAGCCCACACGGGTGCAGCCCAGC
>NZ_MLQM01000233.1:0-6202 GCF_001854525.1 Mycobacterium talmoniae | reverse complement strand
GCGACGCGGTCCCCGGTGCGGGCCAGCTCGTCGAGCACCCGCCCGCCCGGATAGCCCAGGCCCAGCAGCCGGGCCACCTTGTCGTAGGCCTCGCCGGCCGCGTCGTCGACGGTGCTGCCCAGCTCGATGATCGGTTCGCCCAGCGACCGCACGTGCAGCAGGTGGGTGTGCCCGCCGGACACCAGCAGGCCCACGCTTTCCGGCAGCGGCCCGTGCTGGTAGACGTCGGCGGCGAGGTGCCCGCCCAGGTGGTTGACCGCGTAAAACGGCACCCCCCAGGCGGCCGCGTAGGCCTTGGCCGCGGCCACCCCCACCAGCAGGGCGCCCGCCAGCCCCGGCCCGATCGTCGCGGCGACGACGTCGGGTCGGTCCAGCTGCGCGGCGGCCAGCGCGCGCCGCATGGTCGGCCCCAGCGCCTCCAGGTGTGCGCGGGACGCGATCTCGGGCACCACCCCGCCGAACCGGGCGTGCTCGTCGACGCTGGAGGCCACCTCATCGGCCAGCAGGGTCACGGCGCCGTCCGCGTCGAGTCGGGCGATGCCGACACCGGTTTCGTCGCAGGAACTTTCGATCGCCAAAATGGTCGTCATCCGCTTACCTCCCGCCGCATGGTGTAGGCGTCGGCGCCGCTGACCCGGTAGTAGCGCTTGCGCAGCCCCACTTGTTCGAAACCCGCGGCGCGGTACAACGCGATGGCCGCCTGATTGTCGGTGCGGACCTCCAGGTGCACGACGCCGCCGTCGGCGAAGTCCAGCAGGTCGGCGAGCAGCCGCCGACCGATTCCGCGGCCCTGCCAGGCGGGATCGACGCCGATGGTGTGGATCTCGTATTCGTAGGGCGGGATGCGGCCCAGCCGCGCGATTCCGGCGTAGCCGACGAGTTTGCCGTCGGCCCGCGCCGCCACGTAGTGGTTGTGCTTGCCGGCGACTTCGTGGAGGAAGGCGCCCACCGGCCAGGGATCGTCGCCCTTGAACAGCAGCGCCTCCAGCTCCGCGCACCGGTGCGCGTCGGCGCGGCCCAGCGGGTCGATGGTGACGGCGGCGGCCGGCGCTTTGGCGTCCGGCCGGCGCAGATACAGCGGCACCAGGGGTTCGGGCTTGGCATCCCAGTCACCTACCGCCGCAACCAATCCCGCAACGTTCGGACAGGCGATGTCGAGCACCGGTAGGCCGAACAGCCCAGCATGCGCCGGCGACCCGGCCACCGCCTGCGCCGCGCCGGGGTCGACATCGGCCGGGGACCCCACCGCCGGGCCCGCGGTGCGGACCCCGTCGCGGTAACGCGCCCAATACACCTCGCGCCGCCGCGCGTCGGTGACCACCAGCGCCTCACCGCCGGTCTGCACCCCGATCGCGTCCAGGCTGCACACCCCGTGCACCGGGATGCCCAGCGCGTGCCCGTAGGCGGCGGCGGTGGCCATGCCCACCCGCAGGCCGGTGAACGGTCCGGGCCCGCAACCCACCACCACCGCACCGAGATCGGCCATGCCCAACCCGGCGTCGGTGAGCGCGGCCAGCACGTTGGGGGTCAGCCGTTCGGCGTGCGCTCGGGCGTCGACGGTCACCCGTTCGGCGAGCACCGTGACCCCTTCACCGCGGCGAACAATGCCGGCGGTCACCGCCGGGGTGGCGGTGTCGATGGCCAGGATCACCTGCGTCATGGCTGACTCCACCGCCACACCGCGGTCCGCACCTCGGAGTTGCTGGCGCGCTCCAACCGGATGTCGAGATGACGCTCGGAGAGCCGCTCGGCGAGCCCCTCCCCCCATTCCACGACGACCACCGCGTCGTCGAGATCGGTGTCGAGATCCAGCGAGTCCAACTCGGCCAGCAGATCGGCGCCGGGGTGATCCAGCAGCCGGTACATGTCGACGTGGATCATCGCCGGCGCCCCGGCTTGACGCGGCCGATGCACCCGCGCCAGCACGAACGTCGGTGACGTCACCGGCCCGTCAACATCCAGCGCGGCGGCGATTCCCTTGGCCAGCACCGTTTTCCCCGCGCCGAGCGGACCGGTCAGCACCACCACGTCGCCGGCGCGCAACTGCTCGCCCAGCCGGGCGCCGAGCGCAATGGTGTCCTCGACCGTGCTCAGGGTCGCTGCGGCCTCAGGCACGGTGCCGGGTCCGATCCCGCAACCGTCGGGTCAGCGCGGCCAACCGGGTGGGGGTGGCCCGCTCCACCAGGCGGACTAACCCGTCGTTGATGGCGTCGGGTTCCTCCAGCTGCACCAGATGCCCCGCGCCGCCGACGACGACGAGTTCGCAGTCCCACAGCGCCGCGGCCATCGCCCGCGAGTACCCGTCCGGGGTAAGCAGATCGTGGTCCCCGCAGGCGATCAGGGTGGGGATCCGCGACAGGATCGGCAACGCCGCGCTTTCGTCGTGCACCTCCAGCGCGTGCAGGAAGCCCACCAGGGTGGCGATCGGCGTGTCGTGCATCATCTTCTCGGAGAACGCCACCACGCTGGGGCTGATCTTCTCGTTGCCGTAGGACGCCGCCCGCAGGATCGGGCCGATCACCGCGCGGGCCGCGCCGCGGCCCCGGTGCACCAGCTTCGGCGCGTAGCGGGCGGAGAACTGGACGGCCTCCAGCGCCGGATTCCGCAGGATCTCGCCCAGCGGTGACCGCGACACCCCTTTGGCCGCAGACGCAATCAACGCCGCACCGACGATGCGGCTGCCGTAGTGCTGCGGGAACTGCCGGGCGTGCGACAACACCGTCATACCGCCCATCGAATGCCCAACCAGCACGACCGGACCGCGCGGCGCCGTCGCGCGCAGCACCGCCTCCAGGTCCTCGCCGAGCTGCGGCACCGTGTAGGTGTCGGGGGCGGCCTCGCCGGACAGGCCGTGGCCGCGCTGATCGTAGAAGACCATCCGCACCTGCGGACCCCACTCCTGGGTCAGCCGCATCCGCTGAAAATGGAAGGCCCCCATCCGAAGACAGAAACCGTGGGCGAATACCACGGTCAACGGCGCATCCGGCGGCCCGACCTCCCGCACCGCCAACGACACCCCGTCGGATGTGGTGACCACCGTGCTGCGGTCGCCGTTCAACACGTCGAAGTCTTCGTCGAGGTACGGGTCGTCAAGCGTGGTGCGCCGGGTCATCGAGCGAGCGACGGTGACGCCGGCGATGCTGCCCACCGCGGTCACACCGGCCGCGCCGGCTAACCACCGGCTGCGCCACCGTCCGCGGTCAGCCACGGTAGGTCCTGGTGACCCGGCCCCGCGGACTGGTCACCACTTCGTAGTGGATGCTGCCGAGCACGTCGGCCCAATCCTGGGCGGTCGGTTCGCCCTGGGTGCCGGGCCCGAACAGGATCGCCTCGTCGCCTTCGCTGACGTCGACGGGCCCCGGGCCCAGATCGACGACGAACTGGTCCATGCACACCCGCCCCACATTGCGCCGCCGACGACCGTTGATCAGCACCTCGAAACGCCCACTGAGCGGACGGAACACGCCGTCGGCGTAGCCGATCGGCAGCAGCGCCACCGTGGTGTCCCGGTCGGCGACCCAATCGTGACCGTAGGACACGCCGTCCCCGGCCCGGATCGATTTGATCAGCGCCACCGGGCATTTCAACGTCATCGCGGGTATCAGGCCGAGCTGGCCCCGCTCCGGGATGGGGCTGAGCCCGTACACGGCGATGCCGGGCCGGACCAGGTCGTAGCACAGATCCGGCCGGGTCAAGGTGGCCGCCGAATTCGACAGGTGGGCAACCTGGTAGCGCAGGCCACGGGCCCGCGACTGGGTCAGCAGCGCGGAAAACCGTTGCGCCTGCAGGTCGATGAACGGGTGCTCGGGACGGTCGGCGTGCACCATGTGCGACATCAGCCCATGTATTCGAACCATGCCCTCGGCCTGGGCGCGCAGCAGCGCATCCGCCAGGGCCGGGTAGAGCGCGGCGTCGATCCCATTGCGGTTGAGCCCGGTGTCGACCTTGACGGTCACCGCGGCGGTGATGCCGGTGCGGCGCACCGCGTCGAGCAGTTCGGACAACTGCCGCAGCGAGGACACCGCGATGCCCACATCGGCGGTCAACGCGGGCGCGAAGTCGGTGCCCGGTCGGTGCAGCCAGGCCAGCACCGGCGCGGTGATGCCGCCCGCCCGTAACTCCAGCGCCTCGCCGACGGTGGCGACACCGAGTTCGGCCGCCCCGGCGCCCAGCGCGGCGCGCGCTACCCGCACCGCGCCGTGACCGTAGCCGTCGGCCTTGACGACGGCCATGACCTGCGCGGATCCGGCGTGCTCACGCAGCACCTGCACGTTGTGCGCGATGGCGCCCAAGTCCACGACGGCCTCGGCGATCAAGCCGGACGTCTGGGATATCGCACTCATCTCACCGGCGATTGTCCCAGAACCCGGCATGTGCCTCCCATCACGCGCCGAACGTGCGGTCACGGCGAAAAAAGTCGCGAAATCCCGCCCTGGCCGCACGCTCGACGCAAGACTCAGTGCGCGAAGTGCTGTTCGGCGTAGTGGCGGCCCGGTTTGAGCTTGTCCAGGCTGGCCACCGCCTTGGCCACGTCGTCGTGCAGGGCCCGGGCCAGATCCGCCGACAGCCCCTCGCGCACCACGATGCGCAGCACCGAGACGTCCGTGGCGTTGTCCGGCATGGTGTAGGCGGGCACCTGCCAGCCGTAACTGCGCAGCTCGTGCGACACGCCGAACTCGGTGTAGCCGGGGTTGCCGGCCAGCCGGGCGGCCACCACCGGGATCGCCGACCCGTCGGAGATCAGCTCGAAGTGTTGGCTCTCGGCCAGCTGGTGGCCCAGCCAGCGCGCGGTCTCCGACAACGACTGCATGACCTGGGTGTAGCCGTCGCGGCCCAGCCGCAGGAAGTTGTAGTACTGGCCGACCACCTGGTTGCCCGGCCGGGAGAAATTCAGCGTGAACGTCGGCATGTCACCGCCCAGGTAGTTGACCCGAAACACCAGGTCCTCGGGCAGATGTTCGGGGCCGCGCCACACCACGAACCCGATGCCGGGATAGGTCAACCCGTACTTGTGGCCGCTGGCGTTGATCGACACCACCCGCGGCACCCGGAAGTCCCACTTGAGGTCCGGGTGCAAAAACGGCACCACGAACCCGCCGCTGGCCGCATCGACGTGCACCGGCACGTCGACCCCGCCGTCGGCGGCCAGTTTGTCCAGCGCCGCGCAGATCTCGGCGACCGGCTCCAGCTCACCGGTGTAGGTGGTGCCCAGGATCGCCACCACCCCGATGGTGTTCTCGTCGACGGCATCGATGACCTGCTCGGGGGTGATGACGTAGCGGCCCTCCTCCATCGGCAGGTAACGCGGCTCGACGTCGAAGTAGCGGCAGAACTTCTCCCACACCACCTGCACGTTGGAGCCCATCACCAGGTTGGGGGTGCGGTTCTTCCAGTCGGCGCCGACCTTCTGGCGCCAGCGCCATTTCAGCGCCAAACCGCCCAACATCACCGCCTCGCTCGACCCGATCGTCGACACCCCGGTCGCGCTGGACGGGTCGTCGTCGCGCAGCCCGGGCGCGTGAAACAGGTCGGCGACCATGCACACGCAGCGCTGCTCGATGGCGGCGGTGGCCGGGTATTCGTCCTTGTCGATCATGTTCTTGTCGAAGGTCTCGGCCATCAACTTCTCGGCCTCGGGGTCCATCCAGGTCGTCACGAAGGTGGCCAGGTTCAGCCGCGAGCTGCCGTCGAGCATCAGTTCGTCGTGGATGAACCGGTAGGCCGCTTCGGGGTCCATCGATTCGGCGGGCAACCGTAGCGCCGGCACCGGGGCGGTGAACATCCGGCCGGTGTAGGCCGGGCCGATCGAGCGGGCGGGGACGGACGGGTGAGACGACGTCACGAGAAGAACCTTTCCTAGAGACGAGCGAGGGCGGTGCGGATATGGGCAAGGATGCGCGACGCCGATGTCGGCGCATCCTGGGGACCGGGGTCGGCGGCCGCAGCGGCCGCCGCGCGGGCGTGCACGAACGCGGCGGCCGCGGCGGCTTCCCCGGCCGGCAGCCCGGAGGCCAGCAGAGCGCCGATCATCCCGGACAGCACATCCCCGGAGCCCGCGGTGGCCGCCCACGACGCCCCGGCCGGGTTGAGGTAGACCGGCCCGCCGGGCTCGGCGATGACGGTGACGTTGCCCTTGAGCAGAACGGTGGCGCCCAGTTCGTCGGCCAGCGCGCGGGCGGCGCCGACCCGGTCGGCGCCGGGC
>NZ_MLQM01000232.1:0-6384 GCF_001854525.1 Mycobacterium talmoniae | reverse complement strand
CGCCAAAAAACACGCCGCGGCAGCCCTTGCCAAACAACACCAAATCGCCTAGCGTTCAACATGACTCGTTGATCACAACGCGTGAACCACGCCCGATCCGAAGTCCACCACTCCACGGGACGCTATCTGGTCGATGCGCAGTCGCATCGAGGGGCGTGCCGTCACCGAGCCAGTACGACCCGGCGCGGAATCGTCATCGTGACCCGCGAGGCTGGTCCCATTCGGCGATCCGCGCGATACTCGACAACCCGGCGTACTGCGGTATCCGTGTTTGGGGCAAGCAGGAGAAATACGAGGTCCTGGTCAACCCCGACGATGTTGAGGCGGGGTACGAGACTCGTATGCGGTGGCGTGATGAGGCCGACTGGATCGCACCAGACCGCCGAACACATGAAGCGCTGATTCCCGATGAACTGGTGCAGGCTGTGCGCCTTCGGACGCAGGCACGGCGTGGTCCCGGTCTCGTGTGCAGCAGAGAATCGATCGTGCCGTATGCGCTGCGCGGGCTCCTGTTCTGTGCCGCGTGTGGACGGCGGATGCAGGGCGCCGCTCGCGTCGGGAAACGAACGACCCGCATCCTCTACCGTTGCGAGCTGGGTAAGTCGCGTTCTGTACCTGTGGACCTCAGTGATCATCCGCGTACCGTCTATCTCCGTGAAGACGAGGTGACTGCGCGACTTGACGAGTGGATTGCCACCCTGGCCAATCCGGAAGAGCTCGCACGCGGGCCGCACGTGGACCCGGCAGCCGTACTGGCTACGCCGCCCTGCAGCGCCAGCTTCGCGAGGCGAATACCAAGGTTGCTGCGTTGGTTACCGCCGTGGAGTCCGGCGTGGCAGTGGAGGACTTGACCGCGGCATTGCGGCGCCGCACCGCCGAGCGCGACCACCTGAAGGCCCGTCTTGAGCAAGCGGAGCGGCCTCGCGTCATGTCTGCCGCACAGATCAGCGAGTTGGTCGAGGAGCTGGGCGGGCTGTCAGCGGTGCTCGGTGAGGCAACCGGGGCGGAGCGTGCTCAGGTGTACGCAAGCCTGGGCCTGCGTCTTGATTACGATCCGCATCTGCGACAGGTCAAGGCGACGGCCGACTTGAGTCGTGTCGCCGGATGTGTGATCGCGGCTGCGCCGCTCAACACACTCCCTCGGCTCGGAAATGGACGCGAGCGTCCATTTCGCTTGCCTCAGTCGGGTGTCCGAGGGGGGACTTGAACCCCCACGCCCATTAATAGGGCACTAGCACCTCAAGCTAGCGCGTCTGCCATTCCGCCACTCGGACCGACCAACTGCGCACCACGGCAGTCGGGGCAGCTAAGGCTATCGGATCGGGCTGCCCAGACCCAAACTTGACGTCCTTGAGATGGTAGGAAAGGTGATTGTGACCGCCCCTACCGACCCCCGCGACGCGGTGGTGGAACTCGTCAGCCGCCTGATCCAGTTCGACACCACCAACACCGGTGAACTCGACACCACCAAGGGCGAGGCGGACTGCGCGCGCTGGGTCGCCCAGCAGCTCGAAGAGGTCGGCTACCAAACCGAATACATCGAATCCGGCGCGCCCGGGCGCGGCAACGTCTTCGCGCGGCTGGCCGGGGCCGACCCGTCCCGCGGGGCGCTGCTCATCCACGGTCACCTCGATGTCGTCCCCGCCGAGCCTGCCGATTGGAGCGTGCACCCGTTCTCCGGCGCGGTCGAGGACGGCTACGTGTGGGGCCGCGGCGCGGTCGACATGAAGGACATGGTCGGCATGATGATCGCGGTGGCCCGGCATTTCCGCGCCGCCGGCGTCACCCCGCCGCGGGACCTGGTGTTCGCGTTCGTCGCCGACGAGGAAGCCGGCGGGAAATACGGGGCGCACTGGCTCGTCGAGCACCGCCCGGACCTGTTCGAGGGGGTGACCGAGGCGATCGGCGAGGTCGGCGGCTTCTCGCTGACGGTGCCGCGCCGCGACGGGGGAGAGCGGCGGCTGTATCTGATCGAGACCGCCGAGAAGGGCATCGCCTGGATGCGGCTGACCGCCCGCGGCCGCGCCGGGCACGGCTCGATGGTGCACGACGACAACGCGGTCACCGCGGTCGCCGAGGCGGTGGCGCGGCTGGGGCGCCACCAATTCCCGCTGGTCGTCACCGACACCGTCGTGCAGTTCCTGACCGCGGTCGCCGAGGAGACCGGCTACACCTTCGACCTGGACTCACCCGACCTGGAGGGCGCGATCGGCAAGCTGGGCCCGATCGCCAAGATCGTGAAAGCCACCCTGCACGACACCGCCAACCCGACCATGCTCAAGGCCGGCTACAAGGCCAACGTGATCCCGGCCAGCGCCGAGGCGGTGCTGGACTGCCGGGTGCTGCCCGGGCGCAAGGCCGCCTTCGAAGCCGAGGTCGACGCGCTGATCGGCCCGGACGTCACCCGGGAATGGGTCAGCGACCTGCCGTCGTATGAGACCACCTTCGACGGCGACCTGGTCGACGCGATGAACGCCGCGCTGCTGGCCACCGACCCCGACGCCCGCACCGTGCCCTACATGTTGTCCGGCGGCACCGACGCGAAAGCCTTCGCCAAGTTGGGGATCCGCTGTTTTGGCTTCATCCCGCTGCGGTTGCCGCCGGAGCTGGATTTCGCCGCGTTGTTCCACGGCGTCGACGAGCGGGTACCCGTGGACGCGTTGAAGTTTGGTACCCAAGTACTGCAGCACTTCCTGACCCACTGTTGAGCACCGACGAGAGGACCGACGCATGACCACGCCCCCCGACCCGTACGCCGGTCAGCCCAGCATCGCCCGCCCGGACCCCTATGCGGCGCTGCCCAAGCTGCCGTCGTTCACGCTGACCTCGGCGTCGGTCACCGACGGCCAGCCGCTGGGCACCGCCCAGATCAGCGGCATCATGGGCGCCGGCGGCCAGGACGCCAGCCCCCAGCTGAGCTGGTCGGGGTTCCCGGCCGAGACCCGCAGCTTCGCGGTCACCGTGTATGACCCCGACGCCCCGACCCTGTCCGGGTTCTGGCACTGGGCGGTGGCCAACCTGCCGGCCAACGTCACCGAGCTGCCCGAGGGGGCCGGCGACGGCTCCGACCTGCCGGGCGGGGCGCTGACCCTGGTCAACGACGCCGGCATGCGCCGCTACGTGGGCGCCGCGCCGCCGGCCGGGCACGGCCCGCACCGCTACTACATCACCGTGCACGCCGTCGACGTCGACAAGCTGGACCTGCCCGAGGACGCCAGCCCGGCCTTCCTGGGCTTCAACCTGTTCCAGCACGCGATCGCCCGCGCCGTGCTGCACGGCACCTACGAACAGCGCTAAGCCGGCGCGAGCAGACGCAAAAGCCCCCTGGTAACTCCGTTACAGGGGGCTTTTGCGTCTGCTCGTCCTAGGGGGCCGAGCCGACCGCGTCGGCCAGGCTCGCGAACCCGCCGGCGCGCAGCCGCGCCGCCAGCCCGTCGTGAATCTGCTTGGCCCACAGCCCGCCGCCGTAGATGAACCCGGTGTAGCCCTGCAGCAGCGCGGCGCCGGCGGTGATCCGCTCCCAGGCGTCGTCGGCGGTTTCGATGCCGCCCACGCTGATCAGCACCAGCCGATCACCGACCCGGCCGTAAAGGCGGCGCAGCACCTGCACCGCGCGGCGGGCCACCGGCGGGCCGGAGATGCCGCCGTCGCCGAGCCGGTCGGCGCCGGGGGTGACCAGCCCGTCGCGCGACACCGTGGTGTTGGTGGCCACGATACCGGCCAGGCCCAGCTCGACGGCCAGGTCGGCGATCGCGTCGATATCGGCGTCGGCCAGGTCCGGGGCGATCTTCACCAGCACCGGGGTGGCGGTTTCGGCCCGCACCGCCGCCAGGATCGGGCGCAGCTGCGCCACCGACTGCAGATCCCGCAGCCCGGGGGTGTTCGGGGAGCTGACGTTGACCACCAGGTAGTCCGCCAGCGGGCCGAGCAGCGCTGCGCTGGCCCGGTAGTCGTCGACGGCGCGCTCGGCCGGGGTGGTCTTGGTTTTGCCGATGTTGACCCCGATCGGCACGTCGGCGCGGTGCCCGGTCAGCCGGCGCGCCAACGCCGCCGCCCCGCGGTTGTTGAACCCCATCCGGTTCAGCAGCGCCCGGTCGGCGGGCAGCCGGAACAGCCGCGGCGGCGGGTTGCCGGGTTGCGGCTGCGCGGTGACGGTGCCGACCTCGGCGTAGCCGAAACCCAGCGCCCCCCAGCTGTGCAGCCCGCGGCCGTCCTTGTCGAACCCGGCGGCCAGCCCCAACGGGCCGGGGAAGGACACCCCGAACACCGTGGAGGCCAGGATCGGGTCGGTGGGTGCCAGCCGTGCCCGCAGCTCGCGGCGCACCGGGGCGGGCGCGGTGACGCCGCGCAACCCGGCGAAGACCACGGTGTGGATGCGTTCGGCCGGCACCAAAAACAGCGCCCGGCGTAGCGTTCGGTACGCCACCTACTGCTCCGGCCGGTCGGCTAGGCCGTGGCTTTTCCTGCGGCGCAACAACACTCGCCGGCTCCCGTCGGTGTACAGCCGCACCCGGGTCAGTTCCCAGCCGCGGTACTCGGCTTCGATGGACAGCCGGGTGGACGCGCTGATCCGGGTCACCTCCGGCGGCAGCCGCAGCGGCACCCATTCGTAGTCGTCGGACAGTTCGTTGTCCCACTCCGCGGGCAACCGGCCCCGCCGAGCGGCGGTCAACGTGGGCCCGCCGCGTGCTCGATCACCTGGACCCCGACGCCGGCCCCGGACAGCACGTACAGCGTTCCCGACGCGTCGTCGAAGGCCAGCAGGTTGGGTTGCCGCACGGTTGGGTACCGTACCTTTTCCACAGGGATTCCGGTGCTCAGATCGTAACCAATGACGGTGTTGGTGCCGGTCTGCGACACCCACGCCAACGCGGCCGAACCGGCCAGACCGTAGGGGGCGTCCGGCACCGGATAGGCCTGCCGCAAGATCAGCGGGTCGACCCCGTACACCAGCAGCTGGCCGCCGCGGGTGTCGGCGGCCAGCACCACCCCGAGCGGGTCGGCGGCCAGCGTGGTGGCGCCCTGCCCGGCGCGCAGCGCCTGCCGCGGGTTGCCGTCGGCGCCCAGGGTGGTCACCGAGGTCTGCCCGCGATCCAGCACGACGACGGTGTTGCCTTGCGCCACAAGGGCGTCCACCCGCGCGAAGATCTTGTTCCGTTTGAGCACCGCGCTGGTTCCGGTGGGGGTGGCGCCGGCGAGCAGGTAGACGGCGCCGTCGGCGCCGCCCAATACCAGCTTGCCGTCGGCGCGGCGGGCGATCGCGGTGAACTCGGTGTCCTCGGCGTCGTTGACGCTGACCCGGCTGGTGTGCCCGGCGGCCAGGTCGACCACGAAGTAGCCGCCGCGGGTGGCCAGGTAGGCGGTGCCGCGCCCGTCGCCGGCCAGCGCGGTCGCCGGGCCGGGCAGCGCGATGGCGCGCGGCGGGCCCCCGGCGGCGCCGAACACCGACACCGCCGCCGGGGTCTGCGGGTCGGTGCCGGGGGTGAGCACCACCAGCTGCGCGGTGCCGGCGTCGACGAGCGCGGCCTGCGGGTGAGCGCCCAGCGGCCGCACCACCCCGGCCGGGTGCGGCGGACCGGGCGGTGAGTCGGCCGGTTGCGCCGGCGCGATCGTCGGCGGCGTCGTGTCCATCGGGTGCGAGGAGCAGCCGGCCAGCACCACCAGCGCCCCCACCAAACCGGCCAGGAGCGGCTGAACTGCAGGTTTGCGGCGCTGCGGCAACGGGTAGCTTTCGACAGTGGGGCGGCAGAACATTGATTCTAAGGAAACCCGCCCGGCGCTTTCCGGCCCCGTCTGGTCCGCCGGGCGCCGGTCGGGCGGTAGGGTGCCCCGCATGACCGTCACCGCAGACCGGCCAGTGGCCAGCCGAGAGTTTGTCATCGAGGACATGTCGACCGGGATCTTCGCCAGCGGCTTCGGTCAAGTCGGTGATGGCCGCAGCTTCTCCTTCCACATCGAACGGGCGGTGCTGGTCGTGGAGGTGTACCGGCCCCGGCTGGCCGGCCCGGTCCCGCAGCCCGAGGACGTGGTCGCGGGGTTAAGTCGCAGCCTGGTCGACATCGACGTCGACGACCAGCGCAGCCTGGCCGCGGCGGTGCGCGACGCGGTAGCCGTGGCCGAGCCGGTGTCGCGGTCCTGACCGTACCCGCGGGCTGTCCTCGCTCAGCCCGACCCGGCGGTGCAGCCGGATCAGCGGGCCGGGCGCCCACCAGGCGGCGCGGCCCAGCAGCCGCAGGAACGCCGGCAGCAGCACGGTGCGCACCAGGGTGGCGTCGGCCAGCACGGCCAGGGTCAGGCCGACCCCGAACATCCGCATGAACGACACCTGGGCGGCGATCAGCGCGGCGAACGAGATCGACATCACCAGCGCGGCGGCGGTGATCA
>NZ_MLQM01000231.1:0-6387 GCF_001854525.1 Mycobacterium talmoniae | reverse complement strand
CCCTGGAGTGGATGATCCGCCAGCCCGACCGGGTCCGCGCGGGGCTGCTGCTGGCCGTGGGCGCCCGGGCGAGTGCCGACCAGATCGGCACCCAGAGCACCCAGATCGCGGCGATCAAGGCCGACCCGCACTGGCAGGGCGGCGACTACCACGGCACCGGCCGCTCCCCCGACACCGGGCTGGATATCGCCCGCCGCATCGCGCATTTGACCTATCGCGGCGAAATCGAACTCGACACCCGGTTCGGCAACGCCGCCCAGGACGGCGAGGATCCGGGCACCGGCGGTCGCTACGCCGTGCAGAGCTACCTGGAACATCAGGGCGCCAAGCTGGTGTCCCGGTTCGACGCCGGCAGCTACGTGGCCCTGACCGAGGCGTTGAGCAGCCACGACGTGGGCCGCGGGCGCGGCGGGGTGGAGGCGGCCCTGCGCGGCTGCCCGGTCCCGGCGGTGGTCGGCGGCATCGCCTCCGACCGGCTCTATCCGCTGCGCCAGCAGCAGGAACTGGCCGATCTGCTGCCCGGCTGCGCGGGGCTGCAGATCGTCGACTCGATCTGCGGGCACGACGGGTTCCTGGTGGAAACCGAGCCGGTCGGCAAGCTGATCCGGCACACCCTAGAGTTGGCCGAGACCGAAGGAGACGGCGAGTGAGCGCCCGCTCCGGAGTAAGGATCCGAGCCATCGAGAGCGAAGGCGTGCGGCGGCGGTGACCCGCTCCCGGCAAGATCGCTCGCTGTCGTTCGGCTCGCAAGCCGCCGCGTACGAACGGGGCCGCCCGTCGTATCCGCCCGAGGCGATCGACTGGCTGCTGCCGGCCGGTGCCCGGGATGTGCTCGACCTCGGTGCGGGGACCGGCAAATTGACCACCCGGCTGGTCGAACGCGGGCTGGACGTGGTGGCCGTCGACCCGATCGCCGAGATGCTCGAGGTGCTGCGCGCCGCGCTGCCCGATACCCCGGCCCTGCTCGGCACCGCCGAACAGATTCCGCTGCCCGACAACAGCGTCGACGCGGTGCTGGTCGCGCAGGCCTGGCACTGGTTCGATCCCGACCGCGCCATCCCCGAGGTGGTGCGGGTGCTGCGGCCCGGCGGACGGCTGGGACTGATCTGGAACACCCGCGACGAACGCCTGGGCTGGGTCAAGGAATTGGGCCGCATCATCGGCCGGGAGGACGCCCGCGACGCCCTGGACGGTGGGGTGGCGTTACCGGAACCGTTCAGCGACATCGAACATTTTTCGGTCGAGTGGACGAATTACCTGACCCCGCAAGCATTGATCGACCTGGTGGCGTCCCGCAGCTACTGCATCACCTCGCCGGCCGAGGTGCGCACCAGGACACTGGAGCAGGTGCGCGAGTTACTGGCCACCCACCCGGCGCTGGCCAACGCGACCGGGCTGGCGCTGCCCTACATCACGGTCAGCGTGCGCGCGACGCTGCCGTAGCACCCGGTATCAGCACCGAGCAGACGCAAATTCGCACGCGAGCCGGCCCGGTCATGCGAATCTGCGTCTGCTCGGCGCAGGCGGCGTCGAGCAGACGGCTAAAATGTCTAATATGCACATAATGTGCATAGCAGCTAGAATGGCTACATGCCCACGTCTACCCTGACCTTCCGCAACCGCGCCGGCAAGCTGGTCGACGTGCCGACCGTTGCCGCCACCCGGTTCAAAAACGAGTTCGGCACGATTTTCGAGCAGGCCGCCGTCGACGGCGCGGTCGCGATCACCAAGCACAACACCCCCAAGGCGGTGCTGCTGTCGGTCGCCGAATTCGAGGCGCTGACCCGCTCGAGCGCACCCGAACTCGATGAGCTCAGCGACCAGTTCGATGCGCTGCTGGAGCGCATGCAGGCACCGAAGTCCCAGGCGGCGGTCGCGTCGGCGTTCGACGCCGATCCCGCCGAGCTGGGGCGCGCCGCGGTCAAGGCGGCACACGCCACGTCGCGCCGCTGACCTTGGCCCGGCTGTATGTCCTTGCCGGCGTCAACGGCGCCGGCAAGAGCAGCGTCGGCGGTGCCGCGATCCGCGACTTCGGCGGCGACTACTACAACCCCGATGAGGCGGCGCGGGCGCTGATGGCCGCCAACCCCGGCCTCGACCAGGTGCGGGCCAACTCCATGGCGTGGCAGCAGGGTAAACGCCTACTGGAGCGCGCCATTGGTGAGCACCTGGATTTCGCGTTCGAAACCACGCTGGGCGGCACCACGATATTGCGGCTGCTCACCGAGGCGGCCGCCGCCGGCATCGAGGTGCGGGTCTGGTATGTCGGGCTGGCCAGCGCCGACGCGCATATCCAGCGGGTGCGCCAACGGGTGCGTGCGGGTGGCCACGACATCCCCGAATCGACGATTCGCCGCCGGTACCGGCACAGTCGGCTCAACCTGGTGCAGCTGCTGCCGGTGCTCACCGAGCTCCGCGTGTACGACAACTCCGCCGACGCCGACCCGGCGGCCGGACAGGCGCCGCATCCGGTGCTGGTGCTGCACGTCAAGCGGGGCGAGATCGTCGGCCCGCCCGACCTGTCCGCCACGCCGGAGTGGGCCAAACCGATCGTGGCGGCGGCGCTCGCGGTTGCGAATTAGCGGTAAACCGGCGCCCGCGCCCTGCCTAAAATTAGCCAACGCGGACGACAGGAGCGGACATGATTTCGCGGATGGGCCCCTTGTTGGCGGGCCTGATGGCTGGACCGATCGCGACGGCCGTGCTCCTCGCCGCGCCGGCCCAGGCCGATTGGCACGACGACCTGTATCTGGACATGCTCACCCACGGGGAGGTCAACTACGGCGATCCCGCCGCGGCGATCGCCACCGGCCACTCCATCTGCTCGATGTACGCCCAGGGCAAAAAGCAGTCCGACGCGGCAACCAGCCTCGTCACCAACAAGGGCATGGACTATGCAACGGCCTACCTGTATGTCGCCGCGGCCACGGTGTACTGCCCGGACGCGTCGAACGCCGCCGGCCCAAACGGCGCGTAGGCCGACCGTGCGCAAACCTTGACCGCACCGTGTCGTCGCTGTGACGGCGATGCCGCACTGTTCTGACCAGTGAGTGCCGCACGCGCACTCGGAGCGTCGAGGAGTGCGCCATGCCGACACTGACGAATTTCCGCCGCTGGCTCGCCCGAACGCTGGCGCTGTCGGTCGCGCTGGCCGCCGCGTTCGCTGCCCCGGCCCGCGCCGACGCGATCGATGACTCGTTCCTGTCGGCGCTCGACGGCGCCGGGGTGAACTACGGCGGCGACCCGCAAAGCGCGGTCGCGCTCGGCCAATCCATCTGCCCGGCGCTGGTCCAACCGGGCGCGACGGCGGCTTCGGCCGCGTCCGGGATCACCGGCAACGGCGGCATGTCCCCGGCGATGGCGCAGCTGTTCACCGGCATCGCGATTTCCATGTATTGCCCGTCGATGGTGGATTCGCTCGCCGAGGGCCAGGTGCCCAACCTGCCGCAGCTGCCGGGCATGCCCGCGCTGTAGTCCCCCACGCCGAGCCCAGGCTTAGACGGCGGTCCCCAGCGGGTCGATCGTCGACGCGGTGTAGAGCATCACCGCCGCGACGGTCGCGGTGGTGACGAAGTCGATGCCCTTGTTGCGTACCACCAGCAGACCCGCCCGGTCCTCGGACAACACCAGCCGCAGCACCGCCGCGACCCCGACACCGATGCCGATCAGCAGCGCGCCGCGACGCCAGAAGTTCGCCCCCGCCAGCACAAACGCCACCACGAAGATCAGCCCGACCAGCAGGATGGGCCATTGGCTGGCCATGACCCGGCGGGCGTGAGCGGGATGGGCGGGATGTTTCACACCGCGCCCTCGGCCAACTCGACGACATTGGTCAACAGGAACGCCCGGGTCAACGGGCCCACCCCACCCGGGTTGGGCGATACGTGACCGGCGACCTCCCACACGTCGGGGTGCACGTCGCCGACCAGCCCGTCGGCGGTGCGGCTGACCCCGACGTCGAGGATCGCCGCGCCGGGGCGCACCATGTCGGCGGTCAGCAGATGCGGCACCCCCACCGCGGCGACGATGATGTCGGCCTGCCGGGTCAGCGCGGGCAGATCACGGGTTCGGGTGTGGCACAACGTCACCGTGGCATTCTCCGAACGACGGCTCAGCAGCAGCCCCAGCGGCCGGCCGACGGTGACCCCGCGACCGATCACCACGACGTGGGCGCCGGCGATCTCGACGTCGTAGCGGCGCAGCAGGTGCACGATGCCGCGCGGGGTGCACGGCAGCGGCGCCGGGGTGCCCAGCACCAGCCGGCCCAGGTTGGTCGGGTGCAGTCCGTCGGCGTCCTTGGCCGGGTCGACGCGTTCCAACGCCGCGTTCTCGTCCAAATGTTTGGGCAGCGGCAGTTGCACGATGTAGCCGGTGCAGTCCGGGTTGGCGTTCAGTTCGTCGATGGTCGCGTTGAGGTCGGCGGCGCTGACGTCCGCGGGCAGGTCGCGGCGGATCGAAGTGATGCCCACCTTGGCGCAGTCGGCGTGCTTACCCCGCACGTAGGCCTGCGACCCGGGGTCGTCGCCGACCAGCACGGTGCCCAGCCCCGGTGTGCGCCCCGCGGCGGCCAACGTGGCCACCCGTTGTTTGAGGTCGGCGAAAATTTCGTCGCGCGTGGCCTTGCCGTCCAACGTGATCGCACCCACCCGGGCATTGTTTCATGCCCGCCGAGCGTGGACTTGGGGCACGCCGCGGGGCGCTCAGCGGGCATCAACTCCACAGTCGGCGGAGGGCTTGCGGCGGCCTTATAGGCTGCCGCTATGCCCACCCCCGACGTCTTCAGCCCCGTCAAACTCGGCCCGGTCACGCTGCGCAACCGGATCATCAAGGCGGCGACCTTCGAGGCGCGCACCCCGCACGCGTTGGTCACCGATGACCTGATCGAATACCACCGGCTGCCGGCGGCCGGCGGGGTCGGCATGACCACCGTCGCCTACTGCGCGGTCGCCCCCGGGGGCCGCACCTCGGGCGAGCAAATCTGGATGCGCCCGGAGGCGCTGCCCGGGCTGCGCCGGCTCACCGACGCGGTGCACGCCGAGGGCGCGGCGGTCAGCGCCCAGATCGGTCACGCCGGCCCGGTGGCCGACGCCCGCTCCAACCAGGCCACCGCGCTGGCCCCGGTGCGGTTCTTCAACCCGATCGGGATGCGGTTCGCCAAGAAAGCCACCCGCGAGGACATCGACGACGTCATCGAGGCGCACGCCAACGCCGCCCGACTCGCCGTCGACGCCGGGTTCGACGCCGTCGAAATCCATTTGGGCCACAACTATTTGGCCAGCTCGTTTCTGAGCCCGTTGATCAACCGGCGCACCGACGAGTTCGGCGGGTCGCTGGCCAACCGGGCCAAGGTGGCCCGCGGCTTGGTGACCGCGGTGCGCCGCGCGGTGCAGGACCAGATCGCGGTCACCGCCAAGCTCAATATGGCCGACGGTGTCCGTGGCGGCATCAGCACCGAGGAGGCGTTGACCACCGCGAAGTGGCTGCAGGACGACGGCGGACTCGACGCGCTGGAACTCACCGCGGGTAGTTCGCTGGTCAACCCGATGTACCTGTTCCGCGGCGACGCCCCGGTCAAGGAATTCGCCGGGGTCTTCAAACCGCCGCTGCGCTGGGGCATGCGGATGACCGGGCACAAGTTTCTCCGCGAATACCCCTACCGGGACGCCTACCTGCTGCGCGAGGCCCGGCTGTTTCGCGCCGAGCTGTCGCTGCCGCTGATCCTGCTCGGCGGGATCACCAATCGCGCCACGATGGATCTGGCCATGGCGGAGGGATTCGAGTTCGTCGCCATGGCGCGGGCGCTGCTGGCCGAACCGGATCTGGTCAACCGGATCGCCGCCGATCACGGACCAACCGCCGTGTCGTCGGCGTGCACGCACTGCAACCAGTGCATGCCCACCATCTACAGCCGGACCCGCTGCGTGGTCACCGGCGCGCCGGACCGCATGGCGACTTGATCAGCGTGGCTGGCCGAGGCGGATGTCGCGCAAACAGCTACAGTTGACGCGATGAGTCAACCAGCCCCGCCAGCGCTGACCGTTCGGTATGACGGGTCCGAACGCAGTTTCGCCCCAGGTCACGATGTGGTCGTCGGACGTGATCTGCGTGCTGACATGCGTGTTGCGCATCCCCTGGTGTCGCGTGCCCACCTGCTGCTGCGTTTCGAGCAGGGCCGGTGGATGGCGATCGACAACGGCTCGTTGAACGGCGTGTTCGTCAACGGTCACCGGGTGCCGGTGGTCGACATCCGCGACGGGCAGGTCATCAACCTCGGCAACCCCGACGGGCCGCCGCTGAGTTTCGAGGTTGGCCGCCACCTCGGCGCCGCCGGCCGGCCGCCGCAAACCGCGATGATGGGGGTCGCGCACCCCGGCGTCTCGCGGCCGT
>NZ_MLQM01000230.1:0-6683 GCF_001854525.1 Mycobacterium talmoniae | reverse complement strand
ACCGTGGTCGCTAGGTGTCGCGTGGGCAGGGAGATTGGTACAACAGCCGCCTTCCGGGGCCGGCGGGCCTAAGTCCCCCCCGCCCCGCCCAGCGCCTGCTGCAGCGGGCAGTCCGCCACCCCCCCTCGGAGTCCGGTGCCAGGGTCGGCGGTTCGTCCCGGGTCGGCGTCCCGCCGCGGCAACGCGTCGGTCGGTGTCGACAGGCTGACCGGGGCGTCGGTGGCCACCCGGACGACGGGCGCGGCCGCCTCGATGTAGTCGGCGGCCGCCTGCAGCTTTGTCCGGACCCCTTTGGGCATCGACGATTTCGGGTCGGCGGCCGCGGCCAGGATCGCCGCGAGCGAGCCGTGCTGCGCCAGCAGCCCGGCGGAGGTCTTCTCCCCGATGCCGGGCACTCCGGGCAGGCCGTCGGACGGATCGCCACGCAGCAACGCCAACTCGGCGTAGGCGGCACCGGCCCGGTCGGCGGGCACGCCGTAGCGTTCGGCCACCTCGTCCGGGCCGAACAGTGTCGCCTTCGCCAGCCCGCGCCCCAGGTACAGCACCCGCACCGGCACCGGCTGGTCGGTCACCACTTGCAGCAGGTCCCGATCGCCGCTGACGACGATCACCGGGTCGCGGTGTTCGGCGGCGGCCAGGGTGCCGAGCACATCGTCGGCCTCGAACCCGGCGGCGCCGCCGGTCGCGATCCCGAACGCGTCCAGGATGTCGCCGATCATCTCGACCTGGGGGGACAGCTCGTCGGGCACTTCCTCGATGTCGGGCTGGCCGGCCGGCTCGGCCTCCGCGACCCGATGCGCCTTATAGGAGGGAACCCGGTCCACCCGGAACTGCGGCCGCCAGTCCAAGTCCAGGCACACCACCAACCGGCGTGGCCGGTGCTGGGTGATCAGGGTGGCCACCGAGTCCACAAAGCCGCGCACTGCGTTGACCGGGCGCCCGTCCGGGGCGGTGATCGACGACGGGACGCCGAAGTAGGACCGGAACCACATACTGGCGCCGTCGAGAAGCAGCAGGGGAGCCATGGGTGCAAGCCTATTTCCGGTTGACTCTGCGTCCACCACGCGGTCCACTCGCACTTCTGCGTGGTAGGCGCAGAGTCAACACCGCTAGCCTGGCTGTCGTGACTTCCAGCAGATTCGACACAGATGTCTATGCCCGTCGGCTCACCGCTGCGGCCGCCGCCACCGGTGCCGCCGGCCTGGCCGGTCTGGTCATCACCCCCGGCTACGACCTGCGGTATCTGATCGGTTCGCGCGCGCAGACTTTCGAGCGGCTCACCGCGCTGGTGCTGCCGGTGTCCGGCGAGCCGACCCTGGTGGTGCCCCGGTTGGAACTGGCGTCGCTTGTCGAATCCGCGGCCGGTGAGCTCGGGCTGACGGTGCGCGACTGGGTGGACGGCCAGGACCCCTACCGGCTGGTCGCCGAGGCGCTGGGCGGCGCACCGGCGCGCACGGCGGTCACCGACGCGATGCCGGCGCTGCACCTGCTGCCGCTGGCCGAGGTGCTCGGCACGCTGCCGGTGCTGGCCACCGACGTGCTGCGGGAGCTGCGGATGATCAAGGATGACAGCGAGATCGACGCGCTGCGCAAAGCCGGTGCGGCCATCGACCGCGTGCACGCCCGGGCGCCGGAGTTTTTGAAACCCGGCCGCACCGAGGCCGACGTCGCCGCCGACATCGCCGACGCGATCCTGGCCGAGGGGCATTCGGAGGTGTCGTTCATCATTGTCGGCTCCGGACCGCACGGCGCCGATCCGCATCACGAGCACTCCGATCGGGTGCTGCAGGCCGGCGACATAGTGGTCATCGACATCGGCGGCTCGTATGCGCCCGGATATCACTCGGACTGCACCCGCACCTACAGCCTCGGTGACCCGAGTCCGGAAGTGGCGCAGCAGTATTCGGTGCTGCAGCGGGCCCAGCGCGCGGCGGTGGCGGCGGTGCGGCCGGGCCTGGTCGCCGAGGACGTGGACCGGGTCGCCCGGGACATCTTGGCCGAGGCCGGGCTGGCGGACGCGTTTGTGCACCGGACCGGGCACGGCATCGGGTTGTCGGTGCACGAGGAGCCCTACATCGTCACCGGCAACCGGACCGTGCTGCGGGAGGGGATGGCGTTTTCCGTCGAGCCGGGCATCTACTTTCCGGGGCGGTGGGGCGCGCGCATCGAGGACATCGTCGTCGTCACCGCCGACGGGGCACAACCGGTCAACAGCCGACCGCACGAGTTGATCGTGGTGCCGGTCGAGTAGCCGGCGCGGCATTCACAGGGGTGAATTGCGTTCCTCCGCAGCGCTCGTAGGGTTGGGCAGCAACACGGCGTTCGGGGGAGT
The DNA here is from genome assembly GCF_001854525.1 of Mycobacterium talmoniae. Taxonomy (NCBI): domain Bacteria; kingdom Bacillati; phylum Actinomycetota; class Actinomycetes; order Mycobacteriales; family Mycobacteriaceae; genus Mycobacterium; species Mycobacterium talmoniae. Next base: position 4,351 of record NZ_MLQM01000230.1, on the reverse strand, counting down.
TCAGTGGCGGACCAGACATTGGCGGTGGTTCCGGCCGGATTGCTGGCGGCAGCACACGTCATCGCCGGCCAGGCCGCGGCGTTGCGGATCCCAGGCGGGCGTTCCGGCGACGCGGCGGAGGCCTCCGCAGCGGCCGCCGCGCGGCTGTCGCGCGCGTTGCACGATTGTTGCGACGGCTTGTCGCGCCGGCTGACGGCGGTGTCGCACGAGCTGGAGACCGCGGCCGGCCGCTACACCGGGACGGACGCCGAAGCCGGCGCGGTGCTGGGCGCCGTTGCGCCGGTCGGGCAGCGGTAGCCGTGCCGGGCGGGCCGCCGGCGCGTTCCCGCATCGAAACCTGGGACCAGACCGCCGGCGGGCTCGCGGAGTCCGCCCAAGACTGGCGGACCCGCGCGGAGCTGCTGGAGCGGGCCGCCGACGTCTACGGCGCCCAGGTCGCCGCCCCGGGCGGCACCGAGTGGCGCGGTCCGGGTGCTGCCGCGCTGGCCGCCGCCGCCGACGCCGACCGGCGGGCGATCTACCGCGGGGTGGAGCATGCCCGTCGCTTGGCCGATATCGCGGCCCGCGGCGCCGACGGGTTGCGGTGGGGACGCCAACGGACCCTGGCGGCCGTTGCGGACGCCGAACGTGACGGATTCCGGGTCGCCGAGGATCTCTCGCTGACCGATCGGCTCTGGGCGGATATGCCCGACGCGCACCGTGCCCGGCTGCAGGCGGCGCGCGCCCATTGCGACCAGATCCGTTACTGCGCGGCTCGACTGCAGACCGAAGACGAACGCATCGCCGCTCAACTCGACGCCGGGGTGGCTCAGCTGACCGCGGTGGCGCGCACCGTGTGGGCGGCAGACGACCTGCCGGCAGCCGAACCCCCGGTTATCCCGCCGCCGGACACCGACCCCGCCGAGGTCCACCGGTGGTGGGCGTCGCTGACGTCGGAACGGGCGCGGTTGATCGCCGAACACCCACCGGGGTTGGGCAATCTCAACGGCATTCCGGCCACCGTGCGCGACGAGGTCAACCAAGCGGTGATGAACGACGACATCGCCCGGGTCGAAGACACCGTCCAGGCGTGGGGGATCACCCCGGAAGACCTGCAGAATACGGGCCACGACGTGTTCCGGACCCCCGAGAAGTACGGGCTGTCGCGGATCGACATCACCCGGTACCGCAATGCCACGAAGACCAAGGCGGGCCTCAAATACGATCGCGGGGACGGGGTTACCGCCGACCGGCCGGTGTTGTTGTGGTCGTATGACCCGGTGGCCTTCGGCGGCCAGGGCACGGCGGCGATCGCGATCGGAAACCCCGACGAGGCGCAAAACACCACGGTCATTGTCCCGGGCACCGCCAGCAGCGTGGCGCAGGGCTGGATGGCCGACCACGTCGACGCGGTCAACGTCTATGAGCAAAGCGTGCGGGCCGATCCGACCCGTTCTACCGCGGTGATCGCCTGGATGGGCTACGACGCCCCGGACGGCTTCGGCGATCGGCGGGTCACCGCGCCGGGGTTGGCGCGCCAGGGCGGCGAGCTGTTGGCCCGCGACGTCAACGGGTTATGGGTCACCCACCGCGGTGTCGACCCGCAGCATGTCAGCGTGGTCGGGCATTCCTACGGGGCGACGACGGTCGCCGACGCGTGCGCACGCAGCGGGCTGCACGCCAACGACGTCATCCTGTTGGGCTGCCCCGGCACCGACCTCGCGCGCAGCGCCGCCGACTTTCATCTCGACGGCGGCCGGGTGTACGTCGGCGCCGCCTCCACCGATCCGGTCAGCTGGATCGGCCAAACCGACGGCGTTCCCGGCGAGCTGCTCAAAAACGAACTCCGCCAGCACGGTATCCCACTGCCCCTCGATGCGGGGCTGGGGCGCGATCCGGCCGGGCAGGGTTTCGGGTCGATCCGGTTCCACGCCGAGGTGCCCGGCTCCGAGCAGCTCAACCGCCACGACCACGCGCACTACTACCAGCTGGGCAGCGAGGCGCTGCGCGGCATGACCGACATCGTCACCGGCCATGCCGAGCGGTTGACGACGGACGAGTTGGTCGCCGAGGGGCGGCGTCAACCGCATATCGGGACCCCACCCGCGATCCGGATTCCGGGGCTGCCGCCGATCCAGCTCCCGCACCTCGATACCCGCATCCCCGGGCTCCCGGCCTATATCGATCCGGAAGGCGCGCGTCATACCGTGCGCGACGATCACGCGTACGGGTGAGGACCGTCGGCATCCGAAAGCCGCGCCGAGCCGCCCGATCGCATGCTTATGCTGATCCGGCAAACTGCGCCGAGGGTCGGGAGGGGTCGGGCGTGGACACGACGACGTTCGGGCGCTACCAGTTGCAGCAGCTGCTGGGTGAGGGCGGCATGGGCCAGGTGTACCGGGCCTACGACACCGAAACCAGGCGCACCGTCGCGGTGAAGGTGCTGCCCCCGCAGCTGGCCCAGGACCGCACCTTTCAGGACCGGTTCCGGCGGGAGGCGTACGCGGCGGCGTCGCTCAATGACCCGCATGTGGTGCCGCTGCACACCTTCGGCGAAATCGACGGGCGACTGTATCTGGATATGCGGCTGATCGAGGGCACCGACCTGCAGACGTTGCTGACCACCGCGACCGCACCGATGGACCCGACCCGCGCGGTGGGCTACCTGGAGCAGGTGGCGTCGGCGTTGGATGCGGCCCACGCGGTCGGGCTGGTGCACCGCGACGTCAAACCGTCGAACATCCTGATCGCCGCGCGGGATTTCGTGTACCTGATCGACTTCGGGATCGCGCGGGCGGCCGACGAAACCGGGCTGACCAGCGCCGGCAGCACCATCGGCACCTTCGCCTATATGGCGCCGGAGCGGTTCGACACCGGTCACGCCGACGCCCGCAGCGACATCTACTCGCTGACCTGCGTGTTCTACCAGTGCCTGACCGGGCAGCGGCCGTTTCCGGGCCAGGGGCTCGAGCAGCAGGTCGCCGGGCACCTCACCAAGCCGCCGCCGCGACCGTCGGCGGTGGTGCCCGGGGTGCCGCCGGGCCTGGACGACGTGATCGCCACCGGCATGGCCAAAGACCCCGCCGAGCGGTACCCGAGCGCCTCGGCGCTGACCGCCGCGGCGCGGGCCGCGCTCGACCCGGCGGGCACCCAGCCTGACGTTCCGCAGTCGGTGGTTCCCGCGTGGACTCCGCCGGTGTCGGCGTGGGCGCCCACCCCGCAGTACGCCCCCGGGCCGCCCTCCCCGGTGGCCGGCCCGGTCATGCCGCGCCGCGGCGGCGCGGTGGCCGCCCTGATCGCGGCGCTCCTGGTGCTGTTGGGGGTGGCGAGTTTCGCCGCGTGGCAGGGGACTCGCGTCGTCACCGCCGACGCGGTCGTCCGCCACGACACCGCACAGCGGCAAGCGGCGATGAAGGCCGCTAGCGACTTCGCGGTGATACTGACCTCGATTAATTCGAAGACGGTAGACCAAGATTTTCAGAAAGTCCTCGACCACAGCACCGGCGAGTTCCGCGACATGTATGAGAAGTCGTCGATGCAACTCCGCCAACTGTTGATCGAAAACAAGGCGGAGGCCATCGGCACCGTTGTAGCGGCCGCCGTGGATGCGATTGACGACCACCAGGCACGGGTGTTGATTGCGGTCGATCAGAAGGTCACCAACGTTGCGGTACCGGAACCGCGGATCGACCGATCCCGCATGCTGATGACTTTGGAGCGTCATGACGGCGAATACCTCATCTCGAAAGTGGAGTTGCCGTAATGACATCGCACCCCACGCCCGCACCGGTGCGACGACCGAATCGACCGCTGTGGGTCATCACCGCCGTGCTGGTGGTGCTCACCGTGGCCGTGGGGATAGGGGCGGTGCTGCTGACGGTCACCAAAAACCGACCGTCACATCAACCACCGGATTATGCGGCGATCGAGGGCGCCGCACGAGATACCGCACTGGCACTGATCTCAATAACCCCGGCGACCGCGCGCGATGATGTGGCGAACGTGCAGAAATTCCTTATCGGCGAGGCCCTCGACCAATACCGCCGCGGAATAGATGCGGTCGTCGCCACTGCGGAACAGCAGCACACCTCCACGAAGGGGACGGTGATCGCGGTCGGGGTGACCACGGCGGATGCTTCGTCGGCGACCGTATTGGTCTTCGCGGATCAGGCGGTGACGCAAGGCAGCGGCCAGCCGAATCTGGATCGCAGCAGACTGCAATTTCACCTGGTCAAAAACAGCGGGCCCTGACTTTTATCACCGAGCGGAGGTTCGCGACCCCGTAGGTCTGTGACCTGCGGTGTTGGTGGGCGGTGAAGCGAAATTTGCGCACTAATTTTGGGCCGTAGGCTGCCCGAATGGCCTATGTCCG
>NZ_MLQM01000229.1:0-6744 GCF_001854525.1 Mycobacterium talmoniae | reverse complement strand
GACGCCGGCAACGCGGCGACATCGAAGCCCGCGGTCACATCCATCTCGACCGGAGTGGTGCCGGCCAGCGCGCTGCGCACCAACACCTGCAGCCCGGCGATGTGCTGCGCCGGCAGCGCCAACAGCCAGCGACCCGGGCCGCCGAGTCGGTCGTGGGTCGCGGTCGCGCTGGCGGTCAGCGCCGCCGCGGTCAACAGCGCCCCCTTGGGCGCCGCGGTGGTGCCCGACGTGGTGACCTCCACGGCGACGTCGTCGTCGATGGCCTCACCCACCCGCAGCTCCACAGCGGCCGCGTCCCCGGCGGGCACCGGCCCCAGCGCGTCGCCGCGGCCGTCCAGCACCGAGGCCAACGCCGGCAGCAGCGACGACGCGGCGGCGCCGGGGGTGACGGGCACCGCGCGCAGGGTGGCTATGGCCGGCCTCCGCTGCTGGGGCGTTCGTCCAGCGGCCAGCCCTTGGCGGCCAGCCGCTCCCGAACCCGCTCGATGTCTTCGGCGGAGGGCAGCTCGTCGGTGATCTGGGTGATCAACACCCCGATGTCGACCTGGTCGAATTCGCCGCGGCGCATCAGTTCGCTGGCCACCGCCTTGACCTCGTCGGCGGTCAGCCGCCGCGACAGCAGCGCCAGCAGCGGAATGTAGTCGTTGCGGGGGACGCCCTCGGGATATCCCGCGCGCAGCCACGTCACGATCGAGTTGAGGAATCGGTTCACTTCTGCCTCACCAGTCCCTGTCCGGCTCGATGGTACGTGTTAGTCGAGGTCGAAAACGTCGTCCCAGCCGCCCCAGTCGTCCCACTGCCAGCCGATGCGGTGCTCGATGAAGTCGCGGGCGATGAACAGCACACCGGCGACGACGATCACCAGCAGCAGCGCGAAGATCACCCACCGCGCCGCGAGCAGACCGGTGCGCCGGCGGGCGGCCGTGTCGCCGCCGGCGGCGGCGCCGAGGCGCACCCCGACCGCGAACAGGGCGGGCAGCGCGGCGCCGGCCAGCAACCCGAAGATCAGGATCTTGGCCGTCGCGGCGTAGTTGAACCAGGTGCTCATGGCTGGCCGGCCTCCCGGGCGGCCACGGTGTCCAGCGGCGTGTTGGCCAGCAGCGACTCCACCGTGTCGGACTCGGCGAGCCCGTCGGTCAGGTGCTCGCCCCATTCGGCGTTGACGTTGGTGTGGTCGACGGGCGCCTTGCGGGACCGCAGCCAGATCAGCAGCGACACCGCCGCCAGCACCGCGAAGCCCACCAGCGCGCCGGCGTAGCCGCCGATCGCGTGCACCAGTTTGTAGGTCAGCGCACCGACCGCGCCCGCCGACGGCAGGGTGACCAGCCACGCGATCACCATCCGGCCGACCACACCCCAGCGCACCTGGCCGCCGGGTTTGCCGACCCCGGAGCCCAGCACCGAGCCGGTCACCACCTGGGTGGTGGACAGCGAGTAGCCGAAGTGGCTGGACAGCAGGATGATCGCCGCCGAGGACGATTCGGCGGCCATCCCCTGCGGGGATTCGATCTCCACCAGGCCCTTGCCCAGGGTGCGGATCACCCGCCACCCGCCGCAGTAGGTGCCGGCCGCCATCGCCACCGCGCAGCACACGATCACCCACAGCGGCGGCAGGATGTCGCTTTTTTTGGCGGCGCCGTAGGAGATCAGCGCCAGGAAGATCACGCCCATCGTTTTCTGGGCGTCGTTGGTGCCGTGCGCCAGCGAGATCAGCGCCGTCGAGCCGATCTGGCCGCGGCGGAATTCGCGGTGCAGCCGCCGCTCGGGGACCTGCCGGGTGAGCCGGTAGACCAGCCAGGTGGCGACGGTGCCGATGAGCATGGCGGCCGCCACCGCCACCACGGCCGGCACCATCACCTTGGACACCACCCCGCCCCACAGCACGCCGCGGGTGCCGACCGCGGCCAGCATCGCCCCGACGACACCGCCGATCAGCGCGTGCGAGGAGCTGGACGGGATGCCGAACAGCCAGGTCAGCAGGTTCCACACGATGCCGCCGACCAGGCCGGCGAACATGATCTCCAGGGTGACCAGGTGGGTGGCGACCAGATCCTTGGCGATCGTCGCGGCCACCTGGGTGGACAGGAACGCACCGAGCAGGTTCAGCGCGGCGCAGAGCGTGACCGCGGTCTTGGGTTTGAGGGCCCCGCTGGTGATGGCGGTGGCGATGGCATTGCCCGTGTCATGGAAGCCATTGGTGAAGTCGAAGGCGAGGGCGGTGAAGACAACGATAATCAGCAGGAAGAACTCGACGGACACTGCGCTCATTGTGGTGGTTGCGCGGTCGCGTTGTCGAACCGGCCAGCTCACCGGGCGTGTTAGGGCTTGGCGCCGAGGATGTACCAGCCGGTGTGCTGCCCGATGAACTCGCGGGCGATGAACAGCACCCCGAGGAGCACGACGGTCAACACCACCGCGAAGATCAGCCAGCTCAGCGCCACCAGCACCGGCCGGCGTCCGGCGGTCGCGTCGGCGCCGCCGGCGGCGCCGACCCGCACCCCGACCGCGAACAACGCCGGCAGCGCGGCGCCGACCAGCAGGCCGAACACCAGGATTTTCGCCGTCGCGGTGTAGTTGAACCAGTCGCTCATGACCGGGTGGCCTCCGGCTGCGGGGCCGCGGTGGCCAGCTGCGGCGCGGCGGGCTCCGGCGCCGCAGCCAGGCCGCCGGTCAGGTTGCCCTCCCAGTCGGCGTTGACGTTGTTGGCGTCGATGCGCACCCGGCGCGAGCGCAGCCAGATCGTCAGCGCCGTCGCCACCAGCAACACGAAGCCGATGGCCACGCCGAGGTAGCCGCCGATGGCGTGCACCAGAAAGTAGGTGGCCGCCCCCACGGCACCGGCCAGCGGCAGGGTGACCAGCCAGGCCGTCGCCATCCGGCCGGCGACCCCCCAGCGCACCTCGGCGCCGGGTTTGCCGACCCCTCTGCCCAGCACCGAGCCGGTCGCCACCTGGGTGGTGGACAGCGAGTAGCCGAAGTGGCTGGACAGCAGGATCACCGCGGCCGCCGCCGACTCGGCGGCCATGCCCTGCGGCGGTTTGATCTCGACCAGGCCCTTGCCCAGGGTGCGGATGATGCGCCAGCCGCCGAAGTAGGTGCCCGCCGCCATCGCGCCCGCGCAGCACACGATCACCCACAGCGGCGGCAGGGTGGCGGTTTTGCTCACCGCGCCGTAGGACATCAGCGCCAGGAAGATCACGCCCATCGTCTTCTGGGCGTCGTTGGTGCCGTGCGCCAGCGACACCAGCGCCGCCGAACCGATCTGGCCGCGCCGGAAGCCCCGCTCGGTGCGTTTGGTGTCCAGGCCGCGGGTGATGCGGTACACCAGCCAGGTGCCGGTCGCCGCGACCAGGGTGGCGACCAGGGCCGCGACCACGGCCGGCACCACCACCTTGGAGACCAGGCCCGCCCAGTTCACCCCGTGCCCGCCGACCGCGGCGATCATGGCGCCGACGATCCCGCCGATCAGCGCGTGCGACGAGCTGGATGGGATCCCGAGCAGCCAGGTCAGCAGGTTCCACACGATCCCGCCGACCAGCCCGGCGAACACCAGCTCCAGGGTCACCAGGTGGGCGTCCACCAGATCCTTGGCGATGGTGGCGGCCACCGCGGTGGACAGGAACGCGCCGACCAGGTTCAGCGACGCCGACAGCGCCACCGCGGCCTTCGGCGACAGCGCGCCGCTGGCGATGGAGGTGGCCATCGCGTTGCCGGTGTCATGGAACCCGTTGGTGAAGTCAAAACCCAAAGCCGTGATCACCACGATGATCAGGAGGAAGAGCTCAATGCTCACGGGGCATCACGGCGCTAATTCTGGCGGTCGACCGGTCGCGTTGTCGAACACTGCCGGCGGCAAAACCCCTGCAAACCTCGACTCGACGTCAACTGTTACCCCCCGGTTCACCTGGTGTATCGCGGCGAGTATCGCGCCGCAGCGGGTGCTCGGGGGGCACCTCGACGAAGATCAACGTCACACCGTCGGGGTCGGTGACGTGCATCTCGTGCAGCCCCCACGGTTCGCGGCGGGCTGCCCGGGCGATCGGCACGCCGCGGCCCTCGAGTTCGGCCTGGGTGGCGCGGACGTCGCGCACCTGCAGCCACAGCGCCCCGGGGAAACGCCCCTCGGGCTGCTCGGAGCGGCCGTGGCCGGCCAATTCGATCAGCGACTGGCCGGCGTAGAGCACGGTGCCGGCCCCGTAGTCGCGGGCGATGGCCAACCCGATCTCGTCGCGGTAGAACGTCAGTGACCGCTGGTAGTCCGTCGGCCGAAACAGCACCCGACTGGCCAGGATCTCCATCACACCCCCTCCCGTCGAGCAGACACAGAATCGCACAGATCGCGCCCGGATCGTGCGATTCTCCGTCTGCTCGCGCGGCTCGCTTATTTGTTGGGTTGCAGGCGTTGCCGCTTCATCACCGCGGTGACCCAGCCCGGCGCCAGCACATCCAACGCCCGCACGGTGACCGCCATCCGCGGCGCGATCCGCACCGGTCGGCTGCGCGCCGCGGTGATCATCCACTCGCCGGCCTCCTCGGCGGACAACGCCGGCAGCCCGTCGTAGGCCTTGGTGGGCTCGATCATCGGGGTGGCCACCAGCGGGTAGTACAGCGTGGTGGAATGCACCCCTTTGGTGCCCCACTCGGTTTCCATCACGCGGCTGACCGCCGACAGCGCGGCCTTGGACGCGTTGTACACCCCGAACAGCGGGGAGGCCTCGCTCATCACCCCCCAGGTGGCGACGTTGATGATGTGCCCGTCGCCGCGCTCGATCATGGCCGGCGCGATGGCCCGGACCAGCCGCAGCGGCGAGTAGTAGTTGAGCACCATGGTGCGTTCGACGTCATGCCAGCGTTCCAGCGACTCGGCCAGCGGCCGCCGGATGGACCGCCCGGCGTTGTTGATCAGGATGTCCACCCCGCCCAGGCGCTCCTGCACGTCGGCGGCCAGCGCGTCGACGGCATCCAGGTCGGACAGGTCGCACGCGATCGCGGTGGCGTCGCCGCCGGCGGCGGTGATCCGCCCCACCACCGCGTCCAGCAGGTCCTGGCGGCGGGCCACCGCCACCACGGTGGCGCCGCGGGCGGCGAACTGCTCGGCGGCGGCCTCGCCGATGCCCGACGACGCGCCGGTGAGCAGCACCCGCTTGCCGCGCAGGTCCACCGGCTTGGCCAGCGGCCGGTACATCAGCAGCTGCGGGGCGACGGGCGGCCGCATGCTGGCCAGCGTGACCGCCTCACCCAGACGGCGTAACGGGCTTTTGCTCATGGTTGCCGAGTCTAGGTGGGGGCCCTTTTGCGCCGAGCGTGCGCCCAGGGCGGCGTTTCGGCGAAAACACCGCCGTGGGCGCACGTTCGGCGCAGCCGCCGCGGCCGGTGGCTCAGAAATAGCGGGGGAACCGGCTCCAGTCCGGGTCGCGTTTCTCCAGGAACGCGTCGCGGCCCTCCACGGCCTCATCGGTCATGTACGCCAACCGGGTCGCCTCCCCGGCGAAGATCTGCTGGCCCACCAGCCCGTCGTCGAGCAGGTTGAACGCGAACTTCAGCATCCGTTGCGCCTGCGGCGATTTCGCGTTGATCTCGCGCGCCCACTGCACCCCGGTGTCTTCCAGGTCGGCGTGGTCGACGACCTCGTTGACCGCACCCATCGCATGCATCTGCTCGGCGGTGTAGGCGCGACCCAAAAAAAAGATCTCCCGGGCGAATTTCTGGCCGACCTGCCGGGCCAGATACGCCGACCCGTAGCCGCCGTCGAAACTGCCGACGTCGGCGTCGGTCTGCTTGAACCGTGCGTGCTCGCGGCTGGCCAGCGTCAGGTCGCACACCACGTGCAGGCTGTGCCCGCCCCCGGCGGCCCACCCGTTGACCAGGCAGATCACCGGCTTGGGCATGAACCGGATCAGCCGCTGCACCTCCAGGATGTGCAGCCGCCCGGCGCGGGCCGCATCCACGGTGTCCGCGGTGTCCCCGGACGCGTACTGGTAGCCGCTGCGGCCCCGGATGCGCTGATCGCCGCCCGAACAAAACGCCCAGCCACCGTCTTTGGGCGACGGCCCGTTGCCGGTCAACAGCACCACGCCGACATCCGAGGACATCCGGGCGTGATCCAACACCCGGTACAGCTCGTCGACGGTGTGCGGCCGAAACGCGTTGCGCACCTCGGGCCGGTCGAACGCCACCCGCACCGTCGGGTCGGTGACGTGCCGGTGGTAGGTGATGTCGGTCAAATCGTCGAAACCGGCGACCTGCCGCCACACGCTGGGGTCAAAGGGGTTGTCGCTCAAGGCTCGTGCACTCCGTCCTGGTCGATGCTGAGGTCCCCGCAGCTGATCGTTCGCGCCGACGCCACGACCGGATCCTGCGCGGAATCCGCTGTCACGGTATCGGAGCGGCCGACGCGGGCGGTGGTGCCATCCAGGTCGATCGCGGTGCGGCGCACCGTCCAGCGGTCACCGTCCGGCAGCGCCTGCAGCCCGGCCAGCCGGCGGCCGGGATCGCCTCGTCGGCGTCAGCACCGCCAGCGCCGCCAGCAGCGAGGTGCAGATCGTCACCGGGAGCCCGATCGCGTTGGGCGCCTTGGCTGTTGACGCGCAGGACAACGGCGCCCACCAGATCATCGTCAGTCACGGCCGCGGGGCGAACCTGTATGCGTTCGCGGCCTGCCGGATTCAGGCCGTCGTCGACGACCGCGGGGCGCCGTTCGTGTTCGACCTGGAGAACGTGCGCGGCACCGGCACCGGGGTGGGC
>NZ_MLQM01000228.1:0-6760 GCF_001854525.1 Mycobacterium talmoniae | reverse complement strand
GCAGCAGCGCGTCGATGCCTCAAACGCCGCATCGCCCGACGCGTATACCAAGCCCTTCTCACCAGCACCAAACCCGAAATCAACCACCTAAAACCAGCAGCCGCTTGACATAGGAGCTATTGCTCGCGGAAGGACAGTGCCGCCCTATACCCAGTACGGCACCCGGGCACGGTACTGGCGCATCGCGAACGCGGCGAACACCCAGCCGATCACGGTCAGCGCCAACACCACCAGCCAGTGCCGCAACTCCTGATGCGCCCCCAGCAGCGGCGCCCGCACAATGTCCAGGTAGTGCAGCAGCGGATTGAGTTCGACGATCTTCGCCCAGCGTTGCGCATTCTGCTGGTGCAGCGTCGCGTCGTTCCAGATGATCGGCGTCATGAAGAACAGCAACTGCACCACGCTGCCCAGCAGCGGGCCGATGTCGCGGTAGCGGGTCGCCAGGATGCCGAAACACAGTGCCACCCAGACACAATTGAGCACGATCAACGCCAGCGCCGGAATCACCAACAGGTCGGCCCACGACCACGGCTTGGGATAGATGGCCGCGATCACCAGATAGATGACGATGTTGTGGGCGAACAAGATGATCTGCCGCCACACCAGCCGGTAGACGTGCACGGACAGCGGGGTGGGCAGTTGCTTGATCAGCCCCTCGTTGGCGACGAACACGTCGGCGCCCTCCAGGATGGCGGCGTTGATCAGGTTCCAAATGATCAGCCCGAGCGTGACATAGGGGAGATGCTCGGCCAACTCGAGATGAAACAGCTTGGAGTACAGGCCGCCCATGGCGACCGCGGTGGTGCCGGTGGCGATGGTGATCCAAAACGGCCCCAGCACGCTGCGGCGGTACCGCTGCTTGATGTCCTGCCACCCCAGATGCAGCCATAGTTCGCGGCGCTGGAAGCCCTCGATCAGATCGCGGGTGGCCCGGGACAGCGTCCGGGACTGGGCGGCGGCCTCGACGACGGTCATGAGCTCTCCTTGGGCCGGCCGAACCTCTCGCGACGCCCCAAGCGCCGCAACCGAAACCACTCGATCAGACCCGCCGGGTCGCGGCGCGACACCAGGAAATACCAGCCGAACCGCAGCCATTCCTGCACCAGCAGCTTGCGCAATCCGGGCTGGGCCATCAGGTAGCCCCGATTGCGGTAGGTGAAGAACCGCTTGGTGTAATCGTCGGGATACTGGGCGTGCATCTTGCCGGCCAGGATCGGTTTGAACTCGGCCGATCCGCACGGATGCAGATACACCGCGTCCAGGCAGGTGCCGAACGGCAGGCCCGACCGCGCCAGGCGGCGGTGCAGTTCCACCTCGTCGCCGCGGACGAACAGTCGCAGGTCGGGTACCCCCACGGCCTCCAGCGCGCCGGCGGCGAACAGTGCCCCGTTGAACAGCGACGCAATGCCGGGCAGCAGATCCTGGTCCGGCCCGTCCGTCCGCAACTCGCGGGCGTATCGGCGCCAGACCAGGCCGCGCCGCAACGGAAACGCCAGCCGCTCCGGATCGTCCAGGTTGCACACCATCGGGGACACCTCGGCCAGCCGGTGTTTTTCCGCGCAGGCCGACAACCGCGCCAGCACGCCCGAATCGGCGGGGTGCCCGTCGTCGTCGGCCAGCCACACCCAGTCCGCACCGGCCGCCAACGCATGCAACATCCCGAGCGCGAAACCCCCTGCACCGCCGAGGTTTCGACGTGACCCCAGATACGTGGTGGGGATCGGCTGGCCGGCCACCAGATCACGGACCCGCTCATCGGCGTCGTTGTCGACGACGATGAGATGGTCCGGCAACCGACTCTGCGTGGTCAAGACGCCCAGCGACTTGGCCAGCTGATCGCGACGCCGGTGGGTGACCACGACGGCATACACCAGCTCACTCACGGTGTGTCACCAACGGTTTCGGCCAATACTTCGCGCACATGCCGGGCGGCGTCCTCACCCTCGTAGGCGCCCACCACTTCTTCGATGCCGCCGGTCATCTTCACGGTGCCGTGATCGATCCACATCGCGGTCTTGCACAGCCGGGCCAGGAACTCGTTGGAATGGCTGGCGAACACCAGGATCCCGGACCGCTCCACCAGGCCCTGCAGCCGGGTTTGGGCCTTCTTCAAGAAGTCGGCGTCCACCGCGCCGATGCCCTCGTCGAGCAACAAGATCTCCGGGTCGATGCTGGTGACCACCCCCATCGCCAGGCGGACCCGCATCCCGGTGGAGTAGGTGCGCAGCGGCATCGACAGGTAGTCGCCGAGCTCGGTGAACTCGGCGATCTCATCGACCTTGGCCTGCATCTGTTTACGGGTCTGCCCCAGGAACAGGCCCCGGATGATGATGTTTTCGTAGCCGGAGATCTCCGGGTCCATCCCCACCCCGAGGTCGAATACCGGCGCGACGCGGCCGGTGATGCTCGCCGAGCCGCGCGTCGGCTCGTAGATCCCCGACAGCAGCCGCAGCAGCGTCGACTTGCCGGCGCCGTTGTGGCCGACCAGGCCGACCCGGTCGCCGTGCTTGAGCGACAGGGTGATGTCGCGCAGCGCCTCGATCACGACGACGTTGGAGGTGTTGCGGCCGATCTGGCCGCCGGCCTTGCCGAGGAAGGCCTTCTTCAGCGATCGCGACTTGGCGTCGAAGATGGGGAACTCCACCCACGCGTTGCGCGTCTCGATATGGGGTGTGACCACCGGCGTCTACTACAGGTATTGGCCGGTGCCGGAGTGGCCGGGCTGTCCGGGTGCTTTCACGCCGGGCGGCAGCGCGCCCTGGCGCATCTGCTCCAGCTGGGCGCGGGCCGCCATCTGCTGGGCGAACAGTGCGGTCTGAATGCCGTGGAACAGCCCCTCCAGCCAGCCGACCAGTTGCGCCTGGGCGATTCGCAGCTCGGCGTCCGAGGGCACCGAGTCCTCGCTGAACGGCAGCGTGAGCCGGTCCAGTTCCTCGCGCAGCTCGGGCGCCAGCCCGTCTTCGAGCTCCCGGATGCTGGTGGCGTGCACCTCCCGCAGGCGGTTGCGGCTGGCCTCATCGAGCGGTGCCGCGCGCACCTCTTCGAGCAGTTGCTTGATCATGGTGCCGATCCGCATCACCTTGGCGGGCTGTTCGACCAGGTCGGTCAGCGACCGGTCCTCGGAGTCGTCGTCCGCCTGGGCCGCCGCCAGCATCCGCGGGTCAGCGCCGCCGATGATCTCGATGCCATCGTCGTCGGTGCTCATGGACTCACCCTCTCTATCGCTTGTCGGCGCAGTTCGCCGCGGTGTCGTGCCCGTGCCATTCGTAGATGCGGGCCCCACCGTTGTCGTAGATCTTCGCCCACGACTTGGACGCGTCTAGTGACACTAGCCCGTCGGGCAGGGCAAAGCCCCGGACCACCGGGCTACTGACCAAGACGTAGCGGATGTTCAGCGCGCGCACCGCCTCGGCGACTTGCGGGTCGGTGTCCGCGTCGTCGGCGTGTACCCAAAAGATGAAGCGGTAATACCCCGGTCCTTGCTGCATCGGGTAGTCGTAATGCGTCCACAGCGGGTGCAGGTCGGCCACCGCGTACATCCAGGCGGTGCCGTCGGTGTTGGCGTTGCCGATCAGGGTGTCGTGGGCGCCGGGCAGGGTGGCCAGGCAGGCGAACGCATCCAGGTCCTTCTGGTCGATCATCACCGAGTCGTACTTGTCGCCCAGCAAGAAGCGGTGCCGCGGCAGGTAATACCAGGCCAGCCCGGCGGTGACCACGACCAGCAGCACCGCGGTGGCCGCCGACCAGGCCGGTGCCGGCGACGTCGTCCACCGGTCGGCCAGTCGCCGGGCGGCCATCACCGCCAACCCGACCAGCGTGCACAACCCGATCCCGGCCATCGGCGCCAACAGCAACGTGGTCACCGCCGCGATCCGGCGCGGATCGTTGTAGAACAGTTCGCCCACGCTGCCCGCCGCCGCGCCCACCGGACCGCCTAACGGCGTCCCGGCGTCCACGTTGACCACGATCAACGACGCCCACAGGGCCAGCGGCCACCAGATCCGCTTGACCAGCAAGACCAGGCCCCCGACGGCGGCCAGCCCGATCAGGGCGTACTGCACCGGGAAGTCGTTGAGGTGGCGGGAGTGCTGGAACACCGCATCGAACAACCCGCGCTTCTTGCTGAGGTAGGTCAAGAAGGAATGCCCGGCGATGATGTCCTCTTGCTGTTTGACGCACAGGAACTGCGGTAACAGCACCAGCCCCGTGACCACCGCGACGCTCGCCAGCGTCACCAGGTCGACGAGCCGGCCGCGCACCGGGCGCCACAGCGCGTCGAGCAGCCACCAGGCCAGCGTGAACAAGACCACGATGACCCCGCCGCTGATGTGCACCGAGAACACCCCCACCAGCGCCAACACCGCGACCGGGATGCGGTCGCGGTGCCCGGGCGTGGAGGTGATCAGCGCAAACGCCGGCACGGCGAGCCCGTAGGCGACCAGGTTGGGCATCGCGGCGGTGCCGAACTCGACGTAGGGCACCGCGGTGAACGACGCAGCCAGCACCGCCGCGGTGGCCGCCGCGCCCGCGACGCGCCAGGTGGCTGCGGGGGAGGTGGCCCGGCCGCGCAGCAGCCGCCAGGTCAGGACCGCGGCGCTGACCGGAAACAACCAGGTCGCCGCGGCCAGCGAGTTCAGCGTGTAGCCGGTGGTCGACGCGGCGCCGGTCAGTTGGCAGAACACCGCGGTCAGCGCGTGGAAGGTGGACGGGTAGTACAGCAGCGCGTGGGTTTCGACGTTGCGTAGCTCACCCATGTGGGTCGGCGACGCTTGCCCGGTGTCCAGGATGAACTGGACGGTGTTGGCGTGCCACACCGCGTCCCAGGTGCTGGGGATGGTTTGCCAGTGCGGCATGCCGCGCAGCGCCGCGTACCCGATCAACACCGCGCCGAGCAGCACGCCCGCCGCCACCACGGCCGCCGGACCCCGGCCGGGCGCCAGCACCTCGGCCTGGGTGTCCCGGTAGCGCGCCAGCAACACCCGCAGCCCCGCCGCCAGCGCGGCGATCACCACCAGAGCGGCCAGCGCTGTCCATGCGTTCCAAGGGATTCCGATCGCCCCGAGCGGAACAATGGTCACCGCGACGACACCGTAGGTAAGCGCCGGGCCAACAGCGATCGCCACCGGCCACGTTAGCCGCGAGATCCTCGCCACGATCGTTCCTGGCACGATCTGCAACAGCAAAGCGATTACCACTCCGAAGCCCAGTCCCACTGGTCTAGTATGTCTGCCCGGGTGACCTGGCTCGGGATGGCGGGGACGTTTCCGGGCGCCCCGCTACCGTCACGGTTTGCGTAACATGCGGAAGCTCTAAGGTGGCTGCCATGGTCTACGACGTCGCCCGGGTGCGTGGTCTGCACCCGACCCTCGGCGACGGATGGGTGCATTTCGATGCGCCCTCCGGGATGCTGATTCCCGACTCTGTCGCGACCACGGTGTCGACTGCGTTTCGTAGGTCGACCCCGACCAGCGTCGGCCCACACCCGTCGGCGCGGCGCAGCGCTGCGGTGTTGGACGCCGCCCGGCACGCGGTGGCCGATCTGGTCAACGCCGATCCGCGTGGCGTGGTGCTGGGTGCCGACCGCGCGGTTTTGCTGTCTTCGCTCGCCGACGCGTCGTCGTCGCGCGCGGGTCTGGGCTACGAAATCGTCGTCACCCGGCTTGACGACGAGGCGAACATCGCCCCCTGGCTGCGCGCAGCAAACCGCTATGGCGCCAAGGTCAAGTGGGCCGAGGTGGATATCGAGACCGGCGAGCTGCCCACCTGGCAGTGGGAGACCCTGATCAGCAAACCAACCCGCCTGGTGGCCATCACCTCGGCGTCGGGAACGCTGGGGACGGTCACCGATCTGCGTGCGGTGACCAAATTGATCCACGAGGCAGGCGGGTTGGCGATCGTCGACCATTCCGCGGCGGCGCCATACCGGCTGATCGACATCGAGGAGGTCGACGCCGACGTGGTGGCCGTGAACGCGGTCAGTTGGGGTGGGCCGCCGATCGGGGCGTTGGTGTTCCGCGACCCGGCGTTGATCGACTCGTTCGCGTCGGTGTCGACGGATCCGCAGGCCGCCGGCCCCGCCCGGCTGGAGGTGGGGCTGCACCAGTTCGGTCTGCTCGCCGGGGTGGTGGCCAGCATCGAATACCTCGCCTCGCTCGACGAGTCCGCCCGCGGGACCCGCCGGGAACGGCTGTCCGTCTCGATGCAGTCGGCCGCGTCGCACATGAGCCGGGTGTTCGACTACCTGATGACCTCGTTGCGGTCCTTGCCGCTGGTGATGGTGATCGGCCGGCCGGAGGTGCACATCCCGGTGGTGAGTTTCGCCGTGCACGAGGTGCCGGCCGAGCGGGTGGTGCAGCGGCTGGCCGACAACGGCATCCTGGCGATTTCCAACGCCACCTCCCGGGTGCTCGACGTGATCGGGGTCAACGACGTCGGCGGCGCGGTCACCGTCGGGCTGGGTCACTATTCGACGACGGCCGAGGTGGACCAGCTGGTGCGCGCCCTGGCCTCGCTGGGCTAGGGTTTATCTTCCTCGCGAGCGTGCACAAATGTACGCCCGCGCCCCGGTTTACCTGGCATTTTGCGCACGCTCGCGCTCAGGGACCGCCCACCGTCAACACGATCTTGCCGGCCACCTGCCCCGCGGACAGCAGCTGATGGGCCTCGGCGGCCTGCTCGATGGGGAGCCGTGCGCCGATGACCGGCCGGACCCGCCCGTCGGCGATCATCGGCCACGCCGACGCCGTCACCGCCGCCACGA
>NZ_MLQM01000227.1:0-6873 GCF_001854525.1 Mycobacterium talmoniae | reverse complement strand
ACTTTGGTAGGTAACTCATTGACCACTACGCGATGGCCCACCCCAAGCCCGGTATCGACACACCCCAACAGGGATCCGTCCAGATCAGCCCCGGTCCCGAAACCCCACCACCCCAGGGGACTTACCCATGCCCAGCGGTCGGCAGTCCACCACGGTCGTCGATGAAGCCGGTTGTCCAATCGAAGACGCAGACAGA
Source organism: Mycobacterium talmoniae (assembly GCF_001854525.1). Lineage (NCBI taxonomy): Bacteria > Bacillati > Actinomycetota > Actinomycetes > Mycobacteriales > Mycobacteriaceae > Mycobacterium > Mycobacterium talmoniae. Next base: position 6,677 of record NZ_MLQM01000227.1, on the reverse strand, counting down.
TTTCTTCTGTATCTGCACGCGATAGACAGCTCGCCGAACACTATCGAGTCGTATGCCCGCCACCTCGCGCTTTTCTTCCGGTGGTTAGACGTCCGGGGAGCCGATTGGTGCCATCTCGACTTCGACGGGCTATGCATGTTCGCGCACGATCTGGCCGATGGCACACTCCGATCACTCGAACGCGTGGGCGAGTATCGGCCGCAGGCACCACGAAGCCGGTCGACCTGTGAGGCAGTTCTGGCAGCGGTCCACTCGTTCCTGAACTACTGGAGATTGGAAGGCCGCGGTCCCCAGGAACTACAATTGTATGGCGATAGCGGCACCGGCCGTCGCAAGTCCTACAGCTTCCTGGCACACGTCAAGACTCAACCCCCAGCGACTGATCGCCGCCTAAAAGTCCGCGGACCGAACGCCAAAGCACCCAAGATCATCAACTTCGAATCGGACTTTCAGCTACTGATTCACGCCGCCAACACCGCCCGCGACCGTCTCCTGCTCAGTGGCCTGTTTGACGGCGGACTCAGGGTCTCGCAGTGCCTGGGGATTCTGCACGAAGACCTCGACATCGCGCGGAGGCGATCCAGAATCGTCCGCCGAACCAACAACGCAAACGGGGCGTTGTCCAAGCAACGCAACGAATTCACCGTTGACCTCCCCACGCGCTTTTTCGACTACTACGCACAAAGCCTGATGGACGAACAACTTGCTTTAGGCATCGACAGCGACTATGTATTCGTCAATCTGCAATTGCAGAACCGCGGCCGCCCAATGAGCTACGCCAACGCCATCCAGGTCGTCACCGGAATCGGTGACCGAGCAGGAGTCAAACTCACCCCGCACACGCTCAGGCACACCCACGGAACGGCCCTTGCCCGAGAAGGCTGGTCGGCACCCCAGATCGCCAAACGGCTCGGGCAGGCTTCGGCAACCAGCGCAGATAAGTACATTCACCTGGCCGACGACGACATCTCAGATAAGTACTGGCAGAGCAACCTGGCAAGGACTGAGCGGTGACGGTCCCGGACGCCGCCAAGCGGCTGGCCCCAGACACTTTCCGCATTCCCGACGGGCCATGGAACACCGACATCTGGCTGATCCCACGTCCTCTCCGCCAGGCGACCTCCGGCGCAACGACCTGCGCCGTAGCGACATGTGACCGGCCGGCCGGACGGGCCGAAGGAGATCCTGTCCGCGCCACTGACGTGTTATGCCTTGGGCACCGATCGCGATTCCGAAAGTCACCCGACGTGACCAATATCGACACATTCGCCGAAGAGCAATCAACAGCTCGGCCGATTCTGGAACAACGCGGGACCAACAACCGCGAACCCTATTATCCGCCAATCGATTTCACCCAAGCACCGGGCACACTTGCTGACGAGCTCCGCTACGTGACCGCGATCAAAACAGCGCGGATGAAGTGGCGTAACGGTGACTACATCGTCAATGTGCTGCGTGGTGCGATTGATCTAGCAGTCAAATATGGACTCGGGAGTCTTCGCGAATTCCCGCTCCCCCCAGCTGACCTTCGCGGTGCTGCCGATTGCTTAGCTGCGATGTTCCCGAACGAAAGTGGCGCCCCTGCAAGAAATTTTGCCGCTACGATCCGTTCACTTCTCGTCATACTCGATGAAGCTCGCGTTGACCCGTGGGATGCCGATATCTGGCGCGGAACAGACATCGATCGACCGGGAAGCAACAAGTATGACGCCGTCGCGGCGATCCGCTGGTCCAATGTCACATGCAGCTGGCTGCGCAGCGGACTCAAATCCTTAGCGCGAGATCATCTGCAATCCAGTTCTCGCGCATGGTCAACGATCCAGTCGTATGCACGTGGTGGGACACTGCTCAGCCGATACTTCGACGAGGAGATCGGCCAGATCGAACCGTCCGCATTATCGCGGATGGCCTTTCTCGATTTCGTCGCATGGGTACGCGACGAAGACACCACCCCGACAGACATACGAGCCGTCAATGTCGTGGCACGTCTGCTCACCGAGCTTCGCCACCGCGACATAGTCCCCGACCTTCCCGACACGACGTTTCTTCTCTACGGCGAGAACACGGTCCCAATCACACGGAAGCCCAAACCGTTCCCCGCCGACATACTCCAGGCCATCGATGCACTCATCGCCGATCAATCGGCGCTACCGAGGATCGAGCGCCTCATACTGCGGTTGTGCCGGGCGGTCGGCCCCCGTTCGAGTGAAGCACTGACCTTGGCTCGCGACAGCGTCACCTACGTGGACGGACGCGGCTACACGCTGGAGTACTTTCAATCGAAAATCCAAGACTGGCGCCGAGTTCCATTGCCGCCCAACCTCGGCCGTGACCTCGTCGCGCAATCACAATGGGTCGCCGATACCTATAGCCCAAACTGCCCGTGGATGTTTCCCTACGCCGGCAAGAGTCCCCGGAGCAATCCCATCATTAACCCTGACGCCGTGACACCGTGGCCATACGCCCGATTCAACCCCTTCTTGTGGAAGGTCTATCAGCGGCACGGGATCGTTCACTCCTCGCTGACCGGCGAGACGCTGACCGGACCGCAGTTGCATCGGTTTCGGCACAGTATCGCCACTGGCCTCCTCAATGAAGGGTGGAGCCAATACGAGGTCCAAACGTTCCTGGGCCACAAGAGCCCAACCATGATGCAGGCATACGCAGAAATCAACGACGACACGCTACGCGACAAGTACCTCGAATTCATCAACCGCTCAGTCGATTTCCACGGCCGCGCCGTGGAACCAATGAGCACAGACAACCTCAATGTCGAGCGGCTGCGCGATCGCTTCATCCGATCCACGCTGCCGAACGGATTCTGCGCTCTGCCGGAGAAACAAAAATGTGAGTACCTGCCAAGCCCCTGCCTCAGCTGCTCGTTCTTCAGAACAACCCCGACTTTCCTACCAATTCACATCCGTCAGCGCGACGACGCCGTCCGCGAACTCGACCTCGCCCGCGCCGACGGACGCCAACGAGCTGCTGACGTCCACGAGAAGACCATCGACCAGCTCAACAAGATCATCGACGGACTAAGCCAGGCACCACGAGTCGAGGGCACCCATGTCGACAACTGACGACCGCACCGAGCACTTACGAGCCGCGGCGGCGCGCAAGAGCGAAGATGCGCAATCACGTGCACGCCGCGCACTGGTCGCGCTGGAGAACCGTGGCATTCCCATCAATTTCAACACGGTCGCGCTTGAAGCCAAAGTCTCAAAAGGTTTCCTCTACGCCAACGACGATCTGCGCCGGCAGATCACCGAACGCCGCCGCCAGCCCGCACCACGAATCGAACCCAGCCCGCACGCGTCCCACTCGGACGAAACTTCGGCTACGGTCAAACTCGCCGTAGCCGCCCAGATTCATCGCCAGCTGCGGGCCGAGAACGAACAGTTGCGCAACGAAAACGCCGCCTTACGCGGCGACCTGCTGGCGTTGCAGCGGGAGAAGCGGATAACTCACCACGCGACCACCACAAGGCCCGCAGAAGGCTCGTGAGACGGCGATACCTACCATGCCCGCATCTTCCGCGTCTGGCAACGGTAATGAGCGGGTAGCTAGGTCATCGACGAGGCGTCTGATCGCCGGTTTTAGACGCGCATCCCGAGATCGCTTATCTGTAACATCTCAAGTCGATTGCCTTCTTTGAGCTGATCTGTGCGTCAGTGGCATGTGTACGACGTTGCGCGGAATTGGATTTCGACGTCTACATGTAACTGGCGACCCGTTTTATGGGCGTCAGCCGTTCTTGCACGCCGATGTCAGGGGTGGTCGTGGTGGCCCAACGTCGAATGCAAGACCGCGCTCGCGGACACATGCGTGGTGCAGCTTGCCCAACTCAGTGATGGGTTCGGCGGCCCCCTCCATGTCGGCGACTTTGGCCCGTGCCGGTGCGGTCGTGCGCAGGGACGACCCTCGGCGTCGAGATGGGGACGCAGCGGGCCGTTGATCCCGTGGCGACTCACCAAGTGGTTACCCAACCGACTGGTTGGGCTCAGAGTTCCACGACCATCGCAAGGTGATATTCATCATGTTCTCTTGCCGACTGAATATCGCTATAGTAGGCGACGCACGGCCATTCCGGGGAATTGTGCAGCCCCACATACCGATTCGGTGTGCGCACTAAGCGCCTCGAATTAACCGTGTCTACGCACTGGTGGTTTAGCCCCGCCGCCATACGCCACATTTCCAGTCCCAGTCATGGAGGTTCCCCGCAATATGGATGTCAACTATTCGTTGCCGGTGACAGCCCCGCCGGAGCGCATATTCGAGCTGCTGGCGGACTACGAATACGCGCGGCCAACCCTTCTACCCGCGCCGTACTACACCGACTACCACGTCCTCCACGGCGGACACGGGCCCGGAACCGTAGCCAGTTGGATCCTGCATTTCACCAAAACCCGGTCCCGCGAGTTCGAGGTCGCGGTCATCGACGCCAGACCCCTCACTGTTGTGGAGCGAGACAACAACTCGACACTGACCACCTCCTACACCGTGGCACCCCTCCAGCACGGTGAACCTCAACGATCGTTGGTCACCGCACAGACCTCTTGGCACGGCGCCGACGGCTTCATGAAATACGTCGAACGGCTCCTAGCCCCCGCAATGATGCGAAAGATCCACGCCGCTTTTCTGGCCAACCTCAAGAACCACTGCGAGACCACCGATTCCAACAAGTCATAAACCGTGAACAACGCGAGGCACAGATAGGTCCACCCATGGTCAATGAACACATCCCCACCGGCAGCTTCGGAGTATTCGCCGGCCTGAGCTTCTTCGATGAAGGCCGCGCCGCCATCGTGGAACAACTTGGCTACACCGCAATTTGGATACCCGCCGTTTTCGACTCGGGATTGCGAGCCATCGAAACCGTCTTGGAGCAGACCACCTCGATCATGGTCGGATCGGCCGTAGTGAACATCTGGACCGCACCCGCACACGAAGTGGCGCAGTCATTCTTTCGGCTGGAAGACCGGTTCCCCGGCCGCTTCCTGCTCAGTATCGGCGCCGGCCATCGCGAACACCTCGGCGATCACCCACAGACGCCCTACCAAGGGGTCAGCGCCTACCTCGACGCGCTCGCTGCGGCCGGGGTGCCTCAGAACCGGATCGCGATCGGAGCGTTGCGCACAAGGATGCTGACCCTGGCCAAAAGCCGTGCCGGTGGCGCGAACCCATACCTCACCACCGTCGAACACACCCGGTTCGCGCGCCGCGTGCTCGGCCACGGCCCGCTGCTGGCCCCCGAACGCAAGATCGTCTTCGACACCGACCCGGCCACCGCCCGACACACCGCGCGCCAAACCCTCGCGTTCTACCTGCAGATGAGCAACTACGTCAGCACCCTCAACGATTTCGGATTCCCTGATCTCACACCGGGTGACGTCGCCAGCGATGCACTCGTCGACGCGCTCGTGTCACACGGAACCACCGAACAGATCGCAGAAGGGCTGCGTGCCCATCTGCACGCCGGCGCCGACCACGTCGCCATACAACCACTGCACCCCGGCTTCGATATGGGCGCAATCGACCCGGCGACAATCGAAGCCAACCACGGCCGCATCCCTGAACTCGCAGCCGTCGCACCCACCCTGATGCCCGGACTCACCGAACTCGCCACCACCCTCGGGCTGACACCGCAGTAATCCCGCAACAACCCTGCCCAGTCCTCAGCGCGCTACCCACGTTCAGACACCAAACCGCGACGAGACAGCTCCGCCAATGCGCGTCGCCGCTGACACACCTCTAGAACGCCACCGAGTCGGCCGACTCGACGAGGAGAATAGTCAAGACGTGTGGATCGGGTTTTCAGGCGCCCTACGTTCCCGTGTGCTCGTCGCCGTTTGACGGCGTTGTCGGTGGGGTGATGCCGGTGGCCCTTTCGAGCAGTTTGCCTTTGCGGAAGACCGCGCCTGCACGGATCAGGGTGACCAAGTGCGGGGCGTTGACGGCCCGCCAACGTGCTTGTGCGGCGTCAATCGGCTTGTAGACCATGGCAATTCCAGCCGCGCGTGATCCCGGGCCCTTGGTGATCTTGGTCGGCAACCGCATGGTCGAAGTCGGACTTCGACATCACGCCCTGGTCGGATCGAGTGCAGATGATCGATGCGCAATACCGCGGAGTCTGGAAGCTCCCAGTCATCGGACAGATTACTGGCCGCAGATGCCGTCTTGGTCCGACCCGACGGCCACGTCGCCTGGGTTGGAGACGGTGCCACCACCTCGTTACCGGATGCGCTTGACAGGTGGTTTACCTAACACCCTTCACGCCAAAAACACTGGCGGAAGTTCGTTTAGAACGATCGCCTGGGATCAGCGACGACGGCAGGGCACTCCATTCCGGTGATATGCCAGCCACCATCGGGCTCACAAAAGTCGTCAGGCCATGGCGCCGGGACACCGCGTTCGTCATACCAACCAGTGAAGCCTTCCGCCGCGAGCATCTGGGGATAAGCCTGGTGAGTCAACCCCGGCCCAAAGGCATCAGGAGCGTTTGAACTAGGCAAACGGAGCACCCCCCGGTTCGAACGACCTGGACTACCTCGGGTAAGTCCCCTGGGGTGGTGGGGTTTCGGGACCGGGGCTGATCTGGACGGATCCCTGTTGGGGTGTGTCGATACCGGGCTTGGGGTGGGCCATCGCGTAGTGGTCAATGAGTTACCTACCAAAGT
>NZ_MLQM01000226.1:0-6887 GCF_001854525.1 Mycobacterium talmoniae | reverse complement strand
CGACGGGACCGCGCGACGGGCGACGGGCGACGGGCGCGACCCTACCCCCGGGCCATGTCCTCCAGCCGGCGGATCCGGTCGGCGATCGGCGGGTGGGTGGAGAACAGCGACCCGATCCGCTCGCCGGCCCGGAACGGGTTGGCGATCATCAGGTGCGACTGGCTGGCCAGCTGCGGCTCCGGCGGCAGCGGCGCGGCCTGCACGCCGCTGGAAATCTTGCGCAGCGCCGACGCCAGCGCCAGCGGGTCACCGGTCAACTCGGCACCGGACTCGTCGGCCTGGTACTCCCGCGACCGTGACACCGCCAGCCGCACCACCGACGCCGCGATCGGGCCCAGCATCGAAACCAGCAGCAACGCAAAGGGATTGCCGCCACCTTCGCGGTTGCCGCCGCCGAACATGCCGGCGAACATGGCCATGTTGGCCAGCGCGGTGATCACCGACGCCAGCGCACCGGCCACACACGAGATCAGGATGTCGCGGTTGTAGACGTGCGACAGCTCATGGCCCAGCACCGCGCGCAGCTCCCGCTCGTCGAGGATGCCCAGAATCCCGGTCGTGCAACACACCGCGGCGTTGCGCGGGTTGCGGCCGGTGGCGAACGCGTTGGGGGCGTTGGTGTCGCTGATGTACAGCCGCGGCATCGGCTGGTGCGCGGTGGTGGCCAGCTCGCGCACGATCCGGTACATCGCCGGGGCCTGCAGTTCGGTGACCGGCTGGGCGTGCATGGCCCGCAACGCCAGCTTGTCGCTATTGAAATAGGTGTAGATGTTCATGCCGACCGCGAACAGCGCGGCCAGGAACAACGCCGTCCGACCGAACAGCGCGCCGACGAACACGATCAGCGCCGACATCCCGACCAGCAGCGCGAACGTCTTGAACGTGTTGTGATGCGGATGCCAGGTCATCAGCTCCTCCTCCGTGCACCCGATATTGCTGATTAAACGCCCATCGGAAGCGGTAGGTTCCGCACACGCAGCTAGCCGTGCCGGTTGATGGTGTAGTCGACCAGGGTGACCAGCGCGCGGCGACCGGGCACGTCGGGCAGCTCGGCCAGCTCCGCGCGGGCCTGCGCGGCGTAGTCGGCCACCGTCTCCTTGGCCCTGACCATGCCGGGCGAGCGCCGCAGCAACCGCAGCGCCTCGGCCACCGCGTCGTCGTCGTCGATCGGCCCGACCAGCAGGGCGCGCAGCCGGTCGGCGTCGGGCCCGGATTCGGCCAGCGCGTACAGCACCGGCAGGGTGTGCACGCCCTCGCGCAGGTCGGTGCCGGGCAGCTTGCCGGACTCGTCGGGGTCGGAATCGATGTCGATGATGTCGTCGGAGATCTGAAACGCCGTGCCCACGATGCCGCCCAGTCGGGACAGCCGCTCCACCTGGTCGGCGTCGGCGCCGGAAAAGGTGGCCCCGAACCGGCCCGACGCGCTGATCAGGCAGGCCGTCTTCTCGTACACCACCTTCAGGTAGTGCTGTATGGGGTCGGCCGCGGCGTCGGCACCCCGGGTCTCCCGCATCTGGCCGGTCACCAGCTGGGCGAACGTCTCGGCGATGATCCGCACCGCCTCCGGGCCCAGCCGCGACACCAGCCGCGAGGCCGTCGCGAACAGGTAATCCCCGGCCAGGATCGCAATATTGTTGCTCCACCGGGCGTTGGCGCTGGGCGCGCCGCGGCGCACCTGCGCCTCGTCCATCACGTCGTCGTGGTACAGCGTCGCCAGGTGCACCAGCTCGATGACCGCGCCGGCCACCGTCACCTGCCAGGCGTCCGGCTCGGGCCCCAGCTGCGCGGACAGCACCGTGAACAGCGGCCGGAACCGTTTCCCGCCGGCCTCGAACAGGTGGGTGACGGCCTCGGTCATCAGCTCGTCGCCGCCGCGCAGCTCGGTGTCCATCAGCTGCTCGATGCGCGCCACCCCGTCGCGGACGCTGGCGGCGAACCCGGGGTCGCCGAAGTCCACGCCCGCCACCACAGTCGCCGGTGTCCTCACGGCTCCAACATACTGGTGAACGTGAACCCAGAAGCCGACGTGGTGGTGGTGGGCGCCGGACCGGCCGGGTCGGCGGCCGCGGCCTGGGCCGCCCGGGCCGGCCGCGACGTGCTGGTGATCGACGCGGCCAGCTTCCCCCGCGACAAGGCCTGCGGCGACGGGCTGACCCCGCGCGCGGTCGACGAGCTGGAGCGGCTGGGGCTGGGTGAGTGGCTGGACGCCCACATCCGGCATCGCGGCCTGAAGCTGAGCGGCTTCGGCGGTGAGGTGCAGGTGGATTGGCCCGGCCCGTCGTTCCCGTCGACCGGCAGCGCCGCCCCGCGCGTCGAGCTGGACGAGCGAATCCGCAAGGTGGCCGAGGATTCCGGCGCCCGGATGATGCTGGGCATCAAAGCCGTTGGCGCCCACCATGACTCGTCGGGGCGGGTGACCTCGGTGGTGCTGACCGGCGGCGCGGAGGTGCGCTGCCGGTCGCTGATCGTCGCCGACGGCGCCCGCTCCCCGCTGGGCCGCGCGCTGGGTCGGGTGTGGCATCAGGAGACCGTGTACGGGGTGGCCGCCCGCGGCTATCTGGCGTCGCCGCGGCACGACGAGCCGTGGCTAACCTCACACCTGGAGTTGCGCTCCCCCGACGGCGCGGTGCTGCCCGGCTACGGCTGGATCTTCCCGCTGGGCAACGGGCAGGTGAACATCGGCGTCGGCGCCCTGGCCACCGCCAAACGGCCCGCCGACCTGGCGCTGCGGCCGCTGATGAACTACTACACCGACCTGCGCCGCGAGGAGTGGGGCTTTGACGGGGCGCCGCAGGCCCCGTCCAGCGCGCTGCTGCCGATGGGCGGGGCGGTCTCCGGGGTGGCCGGCCCGAACTGGATGCTGATCGGCGACGCCGCGGCCTGCGTGAACCCGCTCAACGGCGAGGGGATCGACTACGGCCTGGAGACCGGGCGGCTGGCGGTGGAGCTGCTGGAAACGCCCGACCTGTCGCGGGTCTGGCCGCACATTTTGCAGCGGCACTACGGTCGCGGCTTCTCGGTGGCGCGCCGGCTGGCGCTGCTGCTGACCTTCCCGCGGTTTCTGCCCGCCACCGGGCCGGTGGCGATGCGCTCGGCGACGCTGATGCGCATCGCGGTGCGGGTGATGGCCAACCTGGTCACCGACGAGGACACCGATTGGCTGGCCCGGGCCTGGCGCGGCGGCGGCCGCGCCTCGCGGCTGGCCGACCGCCGCCCTCCGTTTTCCTGAGGCCCCGTCCCGCGAGGGTGCGCAACGGCGCGGCTAGCCGGGGGTGACCCCGGCAGTTTGTGCACGCTCGCGGGCACCGCTGACAAGCCGACCGCACCGGAATACCAACTAGCTTTCGTCGGCGCGCTGACCGAGCCGTACTGGTCCCGCGGCCATTTGATCCGGCCTCCGGTCCAGATTGATCATTAACTTTTTGTTGCGGCACGGTCCCCGGCTGTGACATGCTGCACACGTCCGGGTCGGGGTGGATCCCCCACCCGGACGGTCGCGACCACGCGATGAGCTACCCCAGAACCGATGACGCCCAAGGGGAACCGAGAATGCTAGGACTGCTGGAACGGCTCGGCCGGCTGCTCGCCTACAAAATGTCCATCGCCGAGTTCATCGGGCTCGGACTGATCCTGGGCACCCCGTACCTGATCGTCGGGCTGATCTGGTCGTTAACTCACACCTCGCACCTGCACGACCCGGGGATGCATCTGAGCGACCTGGACGTGGTGATCTCGTTCCTCGGGTCGATCGTGTCGTGGCCGGTGCTGCTGTTCTCCAACGTGTGCATGCAGTGAATCGGTCCAACCAGGTCAGCCCCGCAGATAGGCCACGCAGATGAGCATCGAAGACAAGCCGGTGACCCGGATCGACATCGACACCCCGCCCACCCTGACCGGGCAGCTGACCGAACTGGTCACCGAGCAACTGGCCACCCGGCCCAGCCTGCGGGAGGCCCTGGATTGGCTGGTCCGCTACCTGAAGAACCACCCGATCACATCGCTGGGGACCGGCGGCAGCCAGGTGGTGATGGGTATCCGGGCCCTGCAGTACCTGGTCCTCGACATGTTCACCGGCCGCTTCCTGTGGGCGGAGTTCATCGAGCAGACGGCGTTCGTGGCCGGTGCGGCCTTTCTACCCACGGTGTTCGTCACCATCCCGGTCGGGGTGACGCTGTCGATCCAGTTCAGCGTGCTGGCCGGCCAAGTCGGTGCCTCATCGCTGGCCGGTGCGGCCACCGGCCTGGTCATCATCCGCCAGGCCGCCCCGCTGGTGGCGGCGATGCTGCTGGCGGTGGCGGTGGGCTCCGCGGTGACCGCGGACCTGGGCTCGCGGACCATGCGCGAAGAAATCCAGGCCATGGAGGTCATGGGGGTGCTGCCGGTGCGGCGGCTGGTGGTGCCGCGGCTGGCCGCGCTGATCGTGGTCGGCCTGCTGCTGACCGGGATCACCTTCTTCGTCGGCTACGTCGCGGGCTACATCTTCAACGTGTTCCTGCAGAACGGCACCGCGGGGTCGTTCATCGCCACCTTCTCCTCGTTCTCCGATGTCGGCGACATGTGGCTGGCGTTCGCCAAGGCGGCGGTGTTCGGGGTGATCGTCGCCATCGTCAGCTGCCAGAAGGGGCTGGACACCCACGGCGGCCCGGCCGGGGTGGCCAACTCGGTCAATGCGGCGGTGGTGGAATCCATTCTGCTGCTGATGCTGGTCAACGTGTTGATGAGCCAGCTCTACGTCATCCTGTTCCCCCGGCAAACCCTGTAAGCCATGACCGCTTCCAGCATGCTTCCCACCCCCGTCCGACCGTTCGTCGACGGCGTCACCGCGAGCTTCCAGGGTGTGGCCAAGGTCGGCCACATGCTGCACTTCTTCGGCCGGACCCTGTTCTCCATTCCCCTGATGTTCCGCCATTACCGGCGCGAGATGCTGCGGCTGCTGTCCGACATCTCTTGGGGCAACGGGTCGGTCGTGGTCGGCGGCGGCACCATCGCCGTCGCGGTTGCCCTCGGCGGGATCGCCGGCGCGTTGGTGGCCGTCGAGGGCTACAACGTGTTGAACCTGCTGGGCCTGGGACCGGCGACGGGATTGATCTCGTCGTTCGCCACCACCCGGGAACTGGCACCGATCATGGTCGGGATGGCGTTCATCGCCCAGGCCGGATGCCGGTTCACCGCGCAGCTGGGCGCGATGCGGATCAACGAGGAGATCGACGCCTTGGAGTCCATGGCGATCAACCCCGTTCCGTTCCTGGTGACCACCCGGGCGGTGGCGTCGGTGATCGCGGTCGTCCCGCTGTTCTTGGTCGCGCTGGGCATCGCCTACCTGGCCTGCCAATTCTCGGTGGTGTTGGTGTCCGGGCAGTCCAACGGGTCGTATCTGCACTATTTTTCGCTGTTCGTCAACGGTCGCGACGTCATCTACGCCACCTTCAAAGCCACCGTGTTCGTGTTCATCTCGTCGACCATCCAGAGCTACTACGGTTACGTGGCCAGCGGCGGGCCGGCCGGGGTCGGCGTCGCCGCCGGGCGCGCGATGCGCACCAGCGTCACCGCCGTCGTGGTGGTGAACATGCTGATGACGATGGCGCTGTGGGGTGTCGAGTCCGGCGCCAGGTTCGGCGGGTAGCGATGGCGAACTCGTTCGACACCGACCCCCGCGGCCCCGGCGACCCGCGGCTGTTCGTGATGGGCATCGTCTTCATCGTCGTCGCGGTGGCCACCGCCGCGCTGATGGTCGCCAAATCCCAAGGCAAACTGGACAATCTGGTCAACGTCGACGTCGAGCTGGTCAATATCGGTGACGGCCTGCCGCCGCGCTCGGACGTGAAGTTCCGCAACCTGCTGGTGGGCTCGGTCGTCGACGTCACCACGTCCACGCACGGGTCGCCGAATGTGGTCCACGTGTTCCTCAAACCGGAATACGCCGCGCACATCCCGGCCAGTGTCACCGCGCGGGTGGTCCCGGCCAACCTGTTCGCGGTGTCGGCCGTGCAGCTGGTCGACAACGGCGACGGCTCGGGGCATATCCGCGACGGCGCGATCATCCACGAGGACAAGACATTACCGACGGTGATCTTCCAGAACGTGTTGAACAAGCTGCGCCAGTTGGTCGCCCCGCTGGGCCGCAAGGCCGACGACACCACCGTCGGGCTGATCGCCGCCCTCGGCGAAGCCACCCACGGCCGCGGCAAGGAATTGACCGACACCGGACACGACCTCAACGAGGTCCTGGCGCGCCTCAACGAGGTGGTGGCCACCGACGACACCGGGCCCAGCACGCTGTCGGCGTTGGCGGCCGCCACCGAAAGCCTGCAGCGGACCGCCCCGGATCTGCTGGACGCGTTGGACCAGTCGATCCAGCCGATGAAGACCATCGCCGAAAAGTCCCAGCAGTTGAGCCATCTGCTGACCGGCGGTCTCGGGACGACGGGGACGCTGGCGACCGCGCTGGAGAATCAGTCCGAACGGATCATCACGATCAGCACCCAAATGACCCCGGTGATCGGGGTGCTGGCCGATCACGCCGACGAGTTCCACGGCGTGTCGACCAAGCTGGAAGTGTTGGCCAACAAGGTCTATGACATCGCCTGGGATCCCGAGATCAAGGTCCTCAGGGGCGGCAAGGCGGCCATCGCGCTGACGCCCAGCCGCAGCTACGTGCGCGAGGATTGCCCCCGCTACGGCGAGATGGCCGGCCCCAGCTGCTTGACCGCACCGGAGGTGCCGACCGCGCCGGATCTGTTCCCCGGGTTGGCGTCCATGGGGGTTCCCCCCGCACCCGGGATGACCGAGAACCGCCCCAACGTGACGCCGCCGCGCCACTCGATGCCCGGCGATCCGCAGGGCCCGCCGATCCCGCCGCCGCCGGACCCCCCGCCACCGCCGGATCC